>CAYTRP010000013.1:13041-18415 GCA_964440195.1 uncultured Candidatus Sumerlaeota bacterium | reverse complement strand
CGCCTGCATCGGCGGGGAACTCGGCGCGAAAATCTACGGCCTGAAAATCCTCGTCCGCCACATCGAGGACTCGCCCGACAACACCACGCGCTTTCTCGTCATCGCGTTGGAGGACGCGCCGCGCACCGGCCGCGACGCGACCTCGCTGATGTTCTCCATCAAGGACCGGCCGGGCATCCTGTTCGAGCTGCTGAAGCCCTTCGCCGAACGCGGCATCAACCTCTCGCGCATCGAATCGCGCCCCACCAAGCGCAAGGCGTGGGAGTATGTCTTTTTCATCGACATCGCCGGCCACCGCCTCGACCCCAAGGTCGCCGAAGCCATCGGCCAACTTGAGCAGCACTGCCACTGGATGCGCGTCATGGGAAGCTATGAAAGAAGGGTGAAGAGTGACGGGTGAAAATGGGGATTCGGGTTCGGGGTTCGTGATTCTTGAATTGGCGGTCGCTTGATTTTTTTCTCATCCTTCCCATCCTTTCCATTTGTCCCATCCGTCCCATCGGTCCTATCCGACCAATCCCCGAATCCCGAACCCCCAATGAAACCCCTTCGCGACCAACTATCCACCCTCTTCGGCCAGGCGTTCGCCGCGCTCGGCGCCAATCCCTCGCTGGGCGAAGTGGTCCTTTCGCAGAAGCGCGAACTGGCCCAGTTCCAGTGCAACGGCGCCATGGCCGCGGCAAAGGCACTCCAGCGCAATCCGCGCGAGGTGGCGCAGGCGGTGATCGAAACCATCGCGGGGAAGGAACTCTTCGCCGACCTCTCCATCGCCGGGCCGGGGTTTATCAACATCCTCGTGAGCGACGCCGCGTTGGCGGAAGTGACACAGGCAATGGCCTCGGACGCGCGCCTCGGCATCGAATCCGCCTCTCCCGCGAAGAAGGTGGTGGTGGATTACGGCGGGCCGAACGTGGCGAAGCCGATGCACGTCGGGCATTTGCGTTCCACCATTCTCGGCGACTGCATCAAACGGCTGATGCGTTTCCTTGGCCACGAGGTGCTCGGCGACATCCACCTCGGCGACTGGGGCACGCAGATGGGGATGCTCATCGTCGAGACCCGGCGCGAGCAGCCGGGTCTTCCCTACTTCGACGCGGACTTCGTGGGGCCTTATCCGAAGGAGTCGCCCGTTTCTCTCGAAGATCTCCAGCGCATGTATCCCGCCGCAAGCGCCCGCGCGAAGACGGACGAGGAAGCCCGCCGCGCCGCGCAGCAGGCCACGGTGGAATTGCAGCAGGGACGCCCGGGATACCGCGCCCTCTGGCAACACTTCGTGGACATCAGCATCGCGGAGTTGAAGGAGGACTTCGGCCGCCTGGGCGTCGAGTTCGACCTGTGGTACGGCGAATCGTTCTATCACGACCGCATTCCCGCGTTGGTGGAGGAACTGAAAGCCAGCGGCCATGCCGTCATGGACGACGGCGCCCTCATCATCCCCGTCGCGGACGAGGACGAGAAGAAGCCGATGCCACCCGTCATTGTGCTCAAGAGCGACGGCGGATCGAACTATCACACCACCGACCTCGCCACAATCCAGCAGCGCGTGCGCGACATGGGCACCGACTGGATTTTCTACGCGGTGGACAAGCGCCAGTCGCTCCACTTCGAGCAGCTCTTTCGCGCCGCGCGCCGCAGCGGTCTCGTCGGCGAGGGCATCCTCCTGGATCACCTCGCCTACGGCACCATGAACGGCACCGACGGGCGACCCTTCAAGACGCGCGAGGGGGGCGTGATGCGCTTGAAGGATCTCATCGAGATGATGACCGCCGAGGCCAACCAGCGCATGTTGGAAAGCGACGTCGCCGCCGATTATCCCGACGACGAAAGGGCCACCATCGCGCGTCTTGTCGGCCTCGCGTCGCTCAAGTACGCGGACCTGCAAAACGTGCGTTCCGCCGATTACGTGTTCGACATGGCCCGCTTCACGCGCTTCGAGGGAAAGACCGGCGCGTACATGCTCATGGCCGCCGTGCGCATCAAGTCCATCCTGCGCAAGGCGGCGGAGCGCGGCTTCGAGCCCGGCGGAATCATCGCGCCCACCATCGCGAGCGAACGCGACCTGCTCCTGCAAGCCACGCTCCTTTCCGATGCCATCCGCGCCGCCGCAAGCGAGCGAATGCCGCATCACCTCTGCGCGTTCGCCTACGACCTGTCGCAGGCCTTCAGCCGCTTCTATAACGATTGCCACATCCTGACCGAGGAAGACCCCGCCCGCCAGGCCTCCTGGCTCGGCCTCTCGCAACTGGTCCTCCGCCAACTCGAACTCGTCCTCGGCCTCCTCGGCATCGAAACCCCCGATCGCATGTAGCCTCTCCAAACGTAGAACGAAGAACCTAGAACGAAGAACGAGTATCGAACCATGCTCATCCATCCCACCGCCGACGAGTTTCGCGCCCGCGCCACGCACGGAAACCTTGTCCCCGTGTGGGGCGAGATTCTCGCCGATTTGGAAACGCCCGTGTCGCTCTACCGCAAGCTCCGCGCCTCGGGACGCACGTTCCTGCTGGAGTCCGTGGAGAATGGCGAACAGTTGGGACGCTATTCGTTTCTCGGGTTTGAACCGCGCGCCGTCTTCCGCAGCCGTGATGGAAAACAGGAACTGGAACCCGCCGATGCGCTCGGCCCGCCGCTGGAGTTCGCCGCAAAGCCCCTCCAGTCGCTGCGAAACCTGATGTCCAGGTTCCGCCCCGTGGCGGATGCGAAGTTGCCGCCCTTCACCGGCGGACTTGTCGGCTACATGGCCTACGACACGATCCGCGACATCGAGAACATCCCCGATACGAACCCCGATCCGCTGGGATTGCCGGATTACTGGTTCCTGCTGACGGACCAGGTCATCGCGTTCGATCATGTGCGCCACCGCCTGTTGCTGATCGTGAACGCGCATATCAATGGCGACGAAGATGCGGCATACAAGAACGCGGTCGAACGCCTACAACGCCTGCACGCACTCGTCACCGGTCCCGCCGCGGCCACGACGCCGCGCCGCGCCGAAGCACGCGACACTGAATCGAGGGCGCTCGACGTGCGCTCGAACATGACGCGCGAGCAATTCGAAGAAATGGTGCTGCGCGGCAAGGAACACATTGCCGCCGGGGACATCTTTCAGGTCGTCCTCAGCCAGCGCTTTTCCACCGCGATCACCTGCGAACCGTTCGACGTGTACCGCGCGTTGCGGGCGGTAAATCCGTCGCCGTACATGTTCTTTCTCGACGCGGGGGACTTCCAGATCGCGGGTTCCTCGCCGGAGATTCTGGTGCGTTGCGCCAACGGCGAGGTCATCGTCCGTCCCATCGCGGGCACGCGGCACCGTGGCGCGACGCCCGAAGAGGACAAGGCGCTGGAAGCGGACCTGCTCGCCGACGAGAAGGAACGCGCCGAACACATCATGCTGGTGGACCTCAGCCGCAATGACGTTGGCCGCGTGGCCGAATACGCAACCGTGCGCGTCACGGATTTGATGTTCATCGAACGCTACAGCCACGTCATGCACATCGTCTCCAACGTGACCGGAAAACTTCGCGAAGGGATGGACGCGTTCGACGCGCTGGCCGCGACCTTTCCCCACGGCACCGTGAGTGGAGCGCCGAAGATCCGCGCCATGGAGATCATCGACGAACTGGAGCCGACGCGCCGCTCCGCCTACGCGGGCAGTGTCATCTACTTCGGCTTCAACGGCGCCATGGATTCGTGCATCACGCTGCGCACCGCCGTCATCAAGGATGGCCAGGCCCACGTCCAGGCGGGGGGGGGCGTCGTCGCCGACAGCACCCCGGAAGGCGAGTACCAGGAATCGGTCAACAAGGCCAAGGCCCTGATCCGCGCCATCGAATGGGCGGAGAGCGGGCTGGACTGACCCGGCCCGCCGCGCGCGCCCCAAAAGAACTTCCCACAACGACCCATTGGGCCAGTGGTAGCACAACACAGGCCGGGCAGCGGGCAAGCAAAACCCGGCGATTGGCCCCGATGTCCGATTGGATTTGCAATCGAAGGCAGGGTTGTGCTTGGTTGTTTCCAAAAGGAGGAACCTATCGAAAAGACCCTTCAGAACCGATCCCAACCCAATTCCAGAGGTGCTGTCATGAAGATCATCGTCGCTTCCCCGAACATCCAAACCCGGGACCGAAGGCTCCTCGAAAGGCACCTTCGCAAGGCGGTCCCCGCCATTGAAAAGAAATTTGGAGCAAGGGGAGCACGGGACAGCATTCTCCGGGCGCGCCTGACGTCCCAGGGCGCCCGCTACCACCTGACCCTCAGCATGCAACTCCCCGGCCTGCCCATCGTCGTCGCCAAGGAAGGCGACGATCTGCGCGCCCTTGTTTCGCAATGCGAGAATGCCTTTAAGACCGAGGTCCAGCGCGGCGCCAACAAGTCGCGCCGGGAATACCAACGTGTCGAGGGACGCGTGATCAAGGAGGTCCTCGGCGATCTCAACCTCGACGTTCCCCCGCCTCTCCCGGAGGTCAAATCCGCCACCAATGGCACCCACCCCCTCCCTTCACGGGCGGCCTCGCCTGACTCCGGTCGGGAGTTCGAGGCCATCAAGCCCCTCCTGGGAGCCCTCTACAAGTCTGCCCGTCGGCAGATACGCACCGCGGTTCTGGCTGGCGACCTGCCCCAGGGCTTCCTCTCACCCGATGACCTTGTCGACCAGGCGATCCTCAATGTCCTCGAACTCCGTGTGCATCTCTCCGAGTCCGACCGCCGGCTCGAACAACTCCTGTATCGGGAGGTCGAGACGCTGCTCATGCGCGAAATCGCCGAGCAGCATCCCGCCGAAGGCCGGCGCATGTCCCTCGAAGAGTCCGCCATCGAGTTCGAAAGCCCCCGCGCCCGCGCGAGGGGGGACGAGGATTCCGGCGACGACGTCGATCCCCAGGAAGCCCTCCACGTGGAAGATGTCCTTGTTGACAGCCACGCGCACAGCCCCGCCGAGGCCATCTCGGAGTCTGAGGAGTATCGCAGGCTCCTGCGTTACCTCGGCCGGTTCCACTCAAAGGCGCGCTCCGCCTTCTTCCTCAACCGTATCGAAGGCTTTGAGCCCTTTGAGATCGCCATGATACAGAACCGCGACGAGGCCTCCATCCGGCGTGACATTGAAAAGTGTCAACACGCCCTTGCGGTGGGCTATGGCCGCGACAGCAACGCGGGCGCAACCCTGCCCGTCGCCTGACGCGAGCGGAAATCATCTCCGGACTGAAGGAGCGGGCCGGGTCCCCCAGCGGGATCCGGCCCGCTTTCCATTCTTCCCCGCGGCCCCCACGCCCATCGGGCCCGGTCCCGTCGAATTCGCATCCCATCCACCGTCTTCCCTGTTGCCGGGCGGACACCTTGGCTCCATTCTATTCCCACGCTGGCCCACGGGCTGCCCCCC
>CAYTRP010000013.1:1062-13031 GCA_964440195.1 uncultured Candidatus Sumerlaeota bacterium | reverse complement strand
CCCGAGAGGAAGACTGCCTCACCGCATGAGACACATTACCTTCGCCCTCGTCTTCTCCGTGCTCGCCCTCCCCCTGGCCGCTTCAGCCCCCACCCCCGGGTCACAGACCCCAAAGAGCCTGCACCTGCTGACCGGCGGGGACATTGATCCTGCCGCTCCGCGAGTGACACCGGCACCCGATTCGGACCATGCGTCCACCGTTGTCGTCGTCCAGTTTCACGAGGGCGTCCCCGCCTCCCTTGCCGGCAGCTCGTTTGATCTCGACGCGCGCACCCTCACCTATCTCCCCGACGATGCGCTCGTCGTGCGGGCCTCCAGATCCGAGGCACAGGCGCTCTCCAACCATCCCGCCGTGCGATGGGTCGGCCCCTACGACAAGTCATGGCGGCTCTCTCCGGAAATCGCCCGGGAGCAGGCCCGCCAATTCGCCGCGCCGGAAGCACCGCTGAGCCTCGAACTTGCCCTGTGGCGCGGCTCGCGGGAGGAACGCGTCCTTCAGCTTCTGGAGCAACTCGGTGCCGGGAACGTGCGCGGGCGCTCCGCCGACGCGGGCAACACGCGCATCCTGTTCCTTCTCCCCGCCGACAAGCTCGACGCCCTCGCGCAACTCGACGACATCGCCTGGATCGAGCCCGCCCCGGCACTCACGCGGCGCAACACGACGTCGAACTGGGTCCTCCAGTCCAACTCCAACGGCGTGACACCCGTCTGGAGTCGCGGGCTGCATGGCGAGGGCGAGATCGTCGGCCACATCGACGGCGAGTTGGACCTCAATTCATGCTTCTTCCGCGACTCCGTCAGCAACATTCCCGGAGTTTCTCATCGCAAGGTCGTCGCCTATTTCGATCCCCCCGGCAGCGAATCCCACGGCACGCACACGGCTGGCACCATTGCCGGAAAGAACGTGAACGGCTCGCTGAACAACGCGGGCATTGCCTACGAGGCACGCATCGCCCATGCCCTGGACTGGAACGTCGAAGGATTCCTCGACACGCCCTCCACCCTCAAGGTGGCGTTCCTCCGCGCACAGGATGTCGGCGCATGGATCCACTCCAATTCCTGGGGCGATGACAACCGCACCAGTTACACCTTCTGGTGCCGCGACATCGACGAGTACCTCTGGGAGAACGAGGACGCCGTGGTCGTTTTCGCGACGAGCAATGAAAGCACTCTCAAGACCCCCGAGAACGCCAAGAACTGCGTCGCCGTCGCCGGCGCGGACTCGCCTCCTTTTCAGGAATCAGTGTACACCGGTGGCGTCGGCCCCACCTACGACAGACGCCGCAAGCCCGACGTGGTGGCCGTCGGCCGCAATGTTGTCAGCGCCCGCTCCTCGACGACTTGCTCCATCCTGACAGCCTCGGGCACCAGCATGGCCGCACCGGCGGTCGCGGCTTCCGCCGCCCTGATCCGCCAGTATTTTCGCGAGGGATTTTACCCCACCGGCGTCGCCACTCCGGCCGATGGCTTCATCCCCAGTGGCCCGTTGCTCAAGGCTGTCCTGCTCAATGGCACCGCCGACATGACGACTCATGTCGGCTTTCCCGGCAACCGCGAGGGGTGGGGGCGCCTGCTCCTGGATCGCTCGCTTTACTTCGAGGGCGACACGCGCACCCTGCTCGTGGGCGAGCAGCGTCGCGCCCAGGGCATCGCAACCAGCGAAGTGGTCGAGTTCGCCTTCGACGTCGAATCCAGCGGCGAACCCCTCTTCGTCACCCTGACGTGGTACGATCCGCCCGCCGCCCACGCGGCCGCCACGGCGTGGATCAACAACCTTGACCTCCAGGTGATCAGCCCGAGCGACGCCCTCTATCGCGGCAATGTCTTCTCCAGCGGCGTCTCCACGACCGGTGGCGTCGCCGACGGGATCAACAACGTCGAGCAGGTGCGGTTGGCCTCTCCCGAAACCGGCGAGTGGACCCTGCGCATCGTCGGCCAGAACGTCCCCATGGGCCCCCAGGGATTCGCCTGGGCCATCAGCGGCGCCGTCTCCGCGACCATCACCGATCCCTCGAACACAAACGACTTCCTGCGGATTGACTGACCCACAGCCACGGACGCCACTCCCTGACCCATGAACCCTGCGCGCCTCCTCGAGGGCCTCTACCGCAACCTCTTCGACAACCCGATCCTCACCCGCGAGCTGCGCCGCCGCATGCGCGGCAAGGCCCTTGTCGTCAGCATGATCGGCTACATCGTGCTCATGACGGCCACCAGCATCCTCGTGCTGCTCGCGCGCGTCGGCTCGGCCAGCATCGTCGGCGGCAACGAGACGCAGGAAATGCTGCGCATCCTCTCCTCCACCGGCAATGCCCTCTTCTGGTGGATCTCGCTCATCCAGGGGCTGCTCGTCCTCATCATCGCGCCCACCATCACCGCCGGCATGACCACCGGCGAGAAGGAACGCCAGACCTTCGACTTCCTGCGCGTCACCACCATCTCGCCGTGGATGTACATCACGGGCTGCTTTCTCTCCACGGTGTTCTACGTGACGATGGCGCTGCTGTGCGCGCTGCCGTTGATCAGCCTGGCGTTCCTCTATGGGGGCGTCGGCCGCGGCGAGGTCATCCGCATGTTCGCCTTTCTCCTCGCGGCCTCGATGGTGCTCTCGGCCTTCGGCCTCTATATCTCCAGCGTCCGCGAGCGCACGCGCACCGCGCAGGGCATCGTCGTTTTCGTCATCTTCGCCATCCTCTTTGGCGGCGGCATCGGCGCGAGCGCGCTCATGAGCTGGCTCGGCGGCGGCACCATGGCGGGCAGCGTCGCCTTCAATGCGGACTGGGACGACGGCGGCGGGAACCTCGCCCCGGCGGCCGCCGCCTCCACCGCCCCGGCGCCTGTCTCCGCCGACCTGGTCTTCACCCTTTCCCTCCTCGCGCTGCTCGCCCTCGCCATCATCTTCCTGCTGATGGCGACCCGCAAGCTCTTCGAACCCGACGACACCCGCGCGCTCAGCCATCTCCAGTTCGGCATCCTGTTCTTCGTCGTCTCCTGGCTCATCTTTCCCGTGTTGGCACTTGTCCCCGGCTCCAATCTCACGACGCTGATATTCCTTTTCCTCGTTTCCGTGCTCCTCGCGGCGGCGGCGTGCGTCTTTGCGGTCGGGCGCATGGAGGTCGGCGACGAGATCTGGCACCTCAAGCGCCTGTTCCCCTTCCTGCGCCCCTTCGACCAAGCCATCCCCTTCCTCCTGCTCATCGCCCTCCTCGCGTGGCTCTTCCTTTCGCAATTCTTCGACGCCATGGCGGGCCGAACGGTCGCCATGCTCGCGCCCTTCGGAGGCATCGCCTCCGCGGTGACGGAAGCGCCGCCCGCGGGCCTCGCCGTGAGCTTCCCGCTCGTGCTTCTGGCGTCGTTCTTCTTCCTCTGCTTCCTGGCGCGCTTTGCCACCGCCATCGCGATTGGGCGAAAGGGAGCCGGGCGCCTCACCCTCGCGGTCATTGGAATCCTGTGGGTCGGCGTGCCCATCCTGTGCGGGCTTCTCCGTGCAGCCACGCCGCTCGGCTCCCTCCCCATCACCGCCGAACTCCTCGAGACGATTCCGCTGATCTCCCCCTTCGCCCTCGTGATCGACGCCATCAACAACCCGGCGCTTTACCCATCGGTCTCCTCGACGTGGGACGCGCGCGCGGCGTGGACCGCGATGGTGTACATCGCCGCCGGCCTCGCGATTGGCGCCTACGGCGAGATCCTGCGCTGGCGGCGTTGGCGCGGATTCGATTACCACTACGACATGGAACTTGCCTGAGGAGGCGATTTCATCGCCGCCCGCCCCGGGGGATCATTGATTGCATGGGTCGCATGGAGCTTATGTGACCCATAAAACCTATATGATTTGTATCCGGACTTCAATTCCCGGCCCCCACTCAATCCAGCAGCAGGACCCCGAACAATTGCAGCGCGTCGCCTGCCTCGCGCACCGCGTGTTCCTGCAAGTGCACCATCTCCAGCGTCTCGCGCAACTCGATCCCCGCCGCCTCGAACGTCGGGCGCGTCTTCCCCGGATAGTCGCACGGCTTCAGGCTGTCGTCGGTGTGCTGGTACAGGCACGTCCCCACGGCGATGGCAAACGCCCTCGGGTAACCGCGCATCATGCATTCCTGCTCCAGTCCCAGCACCGCCTTGGCGAAATCCTCCCACATCTCGCGGACGTCGCGGTCGGGCACGTCCTCCTCGCGCCGCACGATCACGCCGAAGCGATATTCGTCGAGCACCCGCCGCGCTTCTTCCGCCGTCGGTGTCATCGGCGGTGTCGTCGCCAGTTGGCGCGCGTGACAGCACGAATACTGGCACCGCAGGCGAATCGCCCCCGAGGTGAAGATCTGGGCCGCATGGATGAACTTCACCTCCGTCAGGCCGAAGGCCCACGGCTCCTTGATCAGCCGGCCGACGTAGCGCTCGCGCACCTCCATCATGTGCCTCCGCGCGCTGCCCTGCCCTTGCCTCGTCCCCCCGTGGTCGCCTTCGCCGGCGCATCGCGGTGCAGGATGCGATCCAGCACCCCGTTGAGGAACTTCCCCGAATCCGCGTCTCCGTAGCGTTTTGCCAGCTCGATGTACTCGTTGATCGAGGCCTTTGCGGGCACGTCCTCGAAGTACAGCAATTCCGTCGCCGCCAACCGTAGCAGCGCGCGGTCCACCGCCGTCAGGCGGTCCAGGCTCCAGTTCTCCAGCGACCGCTCGATGGCATCCAACACCTCGTCGGCATGGGCCTCCTCGGTCGTCAGCAAGCGCTGGGAAAACTCGTCCTGCGACAACACCGATTCGCTCGCCACGCCGCCATGACGGGCCGTGGTCTCCATACGGTCCAAGCCCGTGAAGTGGGCCGAGAACAGCACCTGAAAAGCTGCCTCGCGCGAGCGGCGACGTTGATTCATGGATTCCCTCGTTTCAAGTCCTGCGCGGCCAAACCCGCCTCCAATTGTCCCCAACCACGGTCCCCTTGACGGCGCCAAGGAAGGACGCCACCATGTTTTTCCCGGCGCAACCCAACACCTTTGGCTTCCACGGCCATCTTCCCCCCGTCCACCCGGCCCCTCATCCAGGGCAAAAGGACCAAGACAGTGGAACTCCCCGGTTTGCAGGCCCAGCAGAAACTCTTCCAACGCATGGCCGTTGGCGAGCGCCTCGCCCGTGTCCTTGCCCACGACTTCAACAACGTCTTCCAGCCGCTCTTCGTGCACCTGCAATTCGCCGGGGACGCCTCTGCGCCCGGTTCCCCCGCCATCGCCGCCTGGCTCCCCCGGCAGCGCGAGCACTTCGGCACGACCGCCGGGGGCCCGGTCTCCGTCGGCATCCAGCCCCCCGCCACGCGCGATCCTCGTGATCGAATCCGATCCCATCGTGCGCGAGGTCGCTTCGCGCTGTCTGGCGCGCGAAGGCTGCTCAGTCGCGCGGACCTGCTCAACACCATTGAACTCATGACCGGTCGTCCCTGACTCTTTTCACCTCCGCGCGTCCACCCCACACCAGGCCACGAGTCCATGTCCGCTCCCTCCATTGCCGCAACGGCCAACGCCATCCAGGACTGGATCGTTACCCGCCGGCGCACGCTGCACAAGAATCCGGAACTCTCCTTCCACGAGGAGAAGACCGCCGCCTTCATCGAGGGCGAACTCCGCTCCCTTGGCTATGGGCAACTCACCACGCGGTTGAATGGAAACTGGGGCCTGTGCGCCGAGATCCTCGGCCGCGACCGCGGCCGCTGCATCGTTCTGCGCGCCGACATGGACGCCCTTCCCATCGAGGAGGAATGGCAATCCCCCTTCCGCTCCGCAAATCCCGGCGTCGCGCACCTGTGCGGCCATGACGCCCACACGTCGATGCTTCTCGGCGCCGCGCGCCTGCTCAAGGAGCACGAGGCGCAACTCCCCTGCACCGTGCGCCTGTTCTTCCAGGGGGCCGAGGAATCCATCCCCGGCGGCGCGCGCGACTTCGTCGAGGCGGGCATGCTCGAAGGCGTCGACGAGGTCTATGGCCTGCACGTCGATCCCCTTGAGACGACCGGGTCGCTCCACACGCGCCCGGGTTGCCTGATGGCGGGTGTGGGGAACTTCCGCATCGTTCTCGAGGGCCTCGGAGGACATGCCGCCGCGCCGCATCTCGCGCACGACGCCGTGCTCGCCGCCGCACAAGTCATCGTCGCGCTCCAGCAGATCGTGTCGCGCCGCGTGAACCCCATCGAACCCGGCGTTGTCAGCGTCACCCGGATCCACGGCGGGACCGCGACCAACATCCTCCCGCCGCGCGTCGAATTGCAGGGAACCTATCGCAGCTTCAACCCCGACATGCACACGATCTATCCGCAGGCCATCCGGGAGATCGCCACCGGCACCGCCCAGGCCTATGCCTGCCGCGCCGACGTCCACATCCAGGAGGGCTATCCCGTCCTCGTCAACCATGCGCAAGCCGTGAAGCGCATGCGCGCCGCCGCCGAGTCCATCATGCCCGGCGACGTCCATGAATCCGAGCCCCGCATGGGTGCCGAGGACTTTGCCGTGTACACGCGCAACGTGCCGGGCTGCTTTGCGTTCCTCGGCGTTGCCCACGCCGCCGACAATCAACGCTTCAACGTCCACCACCCGCGGTTCCATCTCGACGAGGACGCCCTCTGGCGCGGATCGGCGATCCTGGCCACCCTCGCCCTCACCGCCTGACAAGGCCGGCCGCGCGCGTTACGGCCTGGCCACGTTCCTGCCGCCGGAGTGTTCCCGCGAACGGTATTCCATGAGGATCTTCTCGACCGCCCCGAGAACCTTCCCGGCATGCAGCGCCTGCATGCACGAGACATCAAGCGGGCAGCGTTTCAGGTAGCAGGGCGAGCAGGGAAAGTCGGTCACGATCTTTTCCCCCCGCCCGAACAAGTCCACTTCTTGTGCCGCAGTCGGGCCGAAAAGCGCCACCGTCGGCACGCGCCGCGCAATCGCCACGTGCATCCCCAACGAATCCGACGACACCACCGCGTCGCACGCATCCACCAACGCGAAGAACTCCTCCATCGTGTTGCCGCAGCCCCCATCCAGCAGGCGATGGCTCGCCGCCAGCTCCCGCACCCGCTCGTTGAAATCGCGCTCCGCCTCGCCACCCAACAGAAGGCACAGCGCCTCGGGGTGTCGCGCGAGGAATTGCCGCGCGAGGTCCGCAAAGCCCTCCGCCGTCCACTGCTTCGTCGGAAAGGCGCTCCCGGTTCCCGTGTTCAAGCCGAGCACAAAGCCCCGGTCCAGCCCCTCCGACTCGCACATCTGCTCCAGGCGCGCGTGCGCGCGTTCCGGCGACCCGGGTGCCAGCTCGAGCGTGTACTCCTCCCCCCGGTACTCGACCTCGGCCATCTCGGCGACGATTTGCGGGTACGTCTTGTCGCCGAGGCGGAACTTCAACTCGTCGTCAAGCCCCAGGCGCAGCGCGTGGAGGCTCGCCTCGTTGGCGATCGTCAGCTTTCCCGTCGGTTCGTGTGGCGCGAAGCCCATGCGCCGCCGGGCGCGCACGCGGCGCATCAGCCCCAGCGCCTCGGGGTCCTTGTCGAGGTTGATCGCGAGGTCATGCTCCACCGCCTCGAGCCCCAACACGTCCTCGATGCGCAGCGCCATCAGTTGGTCGATCTGCGGATTGTTTGCGAGCAGCGGCATCGCCCCGGCGCGCGTCATCCAGGTGATCGTGCAGGGACTGTGGGTGCGCCGGAGCGCGGGAAGCAACGAGGTCGTGCGCAACACATCGCCCAAGGCCCCGAGCTTGATGATGAGGATGCGCGTGCCATCGGCCTCGTGGCGCGTGCATCCCACGCAGGTCTCCGCGCGCCGGCACGGGCGATAACCGGTGTAGTGCCGGCAGTCGTGCCGAATCTCCGGTGCGGTGATGTCGCGAAAGGTCGCCATTGCGTCTTCCCGATGGAATCAGTGGTTGGATGGACGGGGGCCGTCCAACTCCGGCAAGAACTCCCCGGCCGCAAGGCCCAGCATGGAATCCACGATGCGCCGGGCGGCGCGGCCATCGCCGTAGGGCGACGCGGCGCGTGCCATGCGCGCGTGGGCGGCGTCGTCCGACAAGAGTTCCGACGCGAGCCGCACGATTTCGCCGCGGTCATTTCCCACCAGCCGCGCGACGCCCGCGGCGACGCCCTCGGGGCGTTCGGTCCTCTCGCGCAACACCAGCACCGGCACGCCGAACGTTGGCGCCTCCTCCTGCAATCCCCCCGAGTCCGTCAGCACCAATCGCACGCGCCGGAGCAACTGCACCAGGGAAAGATAATCCAACGGCATCAGCCGGGCAACGTTTTTGACGCCCCCAAGGAGGGCGTCCACATGCTCGCGCGCGCGCGGATTCGGATGGACGGGAAACAGGAAGATCGTGTCGCCGAACCGTTCGGCCAAATCCCGGATCGCCAGGCAGATGTTGCGCATCCCCTCGCCAAAGCTCTCGCGGCGATGCGCCGTGACCAACACCAGCCTGCCCGGGTAGTCGCGCAGCGCCTTGAGCGGGCTCTTTTCCCAATCGAATGGCAGCGACGCCGCCGTCGCCAGCGCGTCGATCACCGTGTTCCCGGTCACGACGATGGAGCCGGGGCTCACCCCCTCTGCAAGCAGCGCCTCGCGCGCCCCGGCGGTCGGCGCCCAGTGCCTTGCCGCCACCATGTCGGCCATGCGGCGATTGGCTTCCTCGGGGAACGGCGCGGAGAGCGAGCCGGACCGCAAGCCCGCCTCGACGTGGCCAAAGGAGATGCCACGGTAGAATGCCACCATGGCACCCGCCAGCACACTCGTCGTGTCGCCCTGCGCGAGGATCCAGTGGGGCTGCACGCGCCCGGCCAACGTGTCGATGGCCTCCATCAGGCGCCCTTGCAAGCACGCGAGCGACTGTCCCTCGCGCATGACCTCGAAGCGCACGTCGGGCTTCACGCCAAACAGGTCGAGGATCGGCTCCAGCAACTCCTGGTGCTGGCCCGTCATGCAGATCGTCGTCTCAAATGCCTTCCCGCGCCGCGCCAGTTCGTGGACAACCGGGGCCATCTTGATTCCCTCGGGGCGCGTGCCAACGAGCACGAGCACGCGCGCCGGTCCGGCGTCGTGCGCGTGGGTTTCGGATTGTCCGTCGGCTGTTTGCAAGGCGCTCCTCCCGCTTCAGCCCATCCGTCCAAAGCGGGAGGAGCGGCGCAACGGCGTTCGCGGGGCAAAAAGGAAAGGAGCGAAGCGCCTTGGCGCCTCGCCCCGTGTTTTCCCGTCTTGGCCGGGTCGATCTCGACCCGGCCGGGAGTGGATCAGTAGGACAGCCAGTCGATGACCGCCGTGTTGTCGCCACTGGTGCCCTTGGTCACGCGAACGGGACCATGGAACGTGCGGAGGCCGTTCACGTCGATCTCCTCCAGCATGTAGTCGCGGCTCTCGCCGACGGCCAACGCGTCAGCGTCGAGAAGCATGTACGAGGCACCCTGGCCGGCGCCACCCTGCGACGTCACCATTTGCTCGTTCACCAGCGACAGCGTCTGGGGCATGGCCGAGGTGGAAGCCGCCGCCACGCGATGCACATTGAAGCCCGCGTGGTTGATTTCCGAGGCCGTCTCCCAGCGAAGGGCGACGCCATCGTTGACAACCGACCCAGTGAAGCTGACCAGCTCGACCTTCAGAACCGTCAGGTTGTTCGAGACGAAGATGGGCGTGGTGACGCTGTCCGAGCGCTGCTGAATCCACGCGGCCAGCGCCGGCTCGGGGGCATTGCCCGTGTAGGTCGCGTAACCCGTGCCGCCGGCGAGGTTCTGCGTGTAAATCGGGGTGAAGAAGAAGCGCGCGGGAAGCGAGGTCTTGGAAATGACCGGCCCGGGATACTCCGCGTTGAAGACCGCCAGATTCGGCGACTTCACCGGAAGGCGCAGGATGCGCGCCGTGATGTCCGTCGAACCGTTGCCAAGGAACACAAACTTCTCGTTGCTCGGAACCTCCGGCGTGATGGCGTTCACGGGGCGGCGCTGGATGCGGATCATCGTGTTGCCGTTGATGCCGACGCTGGCGCCACCCGCGGGCTCGAAGACCACCTGGGCTTCCGTCAGGCCGAAGTCAATGACGCTGCCTTCGTCCGCGGGGGTGAGGCCGAAAAGGACGCGCTCGAGGATCGAGTTGCCGCCGATGTTGAAGAGCAGCGGGCCGGTCCGGTCCGTGAAGCCCGTGCCCGCTTCCAACACGCGCACGTTGTCCTGAATTTGCATGCCCGGGAAGATCGAGACGCCCGGGTCGATGGTATCAATGCGCTGTTCCCCGGGCGGGCCGGCGAAGATCACCGTGCCGCCAAGGTTCGAGATCGTCGTCTGGTCATTGACGATATGCCCCGTCACGGTGTTGATGCCCTCAAAAATGAACTCGGCATCGAGGTCCACGCGGATGACCTCGCTGTTGATGCCGCCGATGGGATTCGAAATCGTGGAGTTGCGCAGGATTCCCGATCCGGCGGCATCGAATCCACTGACCCAAATGGCCGAGATGGGGCGGTCCGTCGTGATCTTGGCGCCCGTGATGTCAAAGGCGGGATTGCCGGCATCCAGGACGTTGATGACGGGCTGGGGGCCGAAGTTCGGGTTCACCACGCCGAGGCCGGTTTCAATGTTGACGGCCGTGCCCACCGTGTAGAGTTCCGCCGCAGGGCCATATAGGAAGGCGGCGGACAATTGGAAGTCGGTCATGCTGGTGTTGCCGGCGAGCGTGATGCGCGTCGGGCCGGAGGTCAGGGGGAGATTCTCGATGTGGATGATGTCCTCGATGGCGACGCTATCCATGACCGAACGGCTGATGTTCACGTCGTGGATCGTCAGGTTCGAGGGACCCGGGTTGAAGTCCACCGGCACGGCTTCGAGGAAGTTGAGCGCATAGATGGACGTCTCGCAATCGTTGACGAGGCCGCCCGTCCAAATGATGCCCGCGCCCACATCCACGCCGTAGGTCAGGATGCCGTAGCGGGCGAAGGTCACGTTGTTGCCCAACAGCAGGATGCTGCCGACCGACGTGAAGTTCGACATGCGATAGCCGTCGTTGCGGAACCCGTTGCTGTTGAGGCCGAAGGGATTCAGCAGGGGGTTGTCGCGGTAGGGGCTCTGCACCACGTTGCCCGTCACGAAGATCTGGCCGCCGGTGCCGATGATGCGGTCGATCCACATGCCCTGAAGCTCGGTACGGATCGTGTTCAGGTTGATGGTCGTTGGGCTGCCGCCCTCGGGGGGAAGCGAATGCGTGTTCACCAGGATACCCAGCGCCGTGCGCGTGATGGTATTGTTGGTGATGTTCATGTAGTGATTGTTGGCGGTCCAGATGCCCGTGCGCTCGAAGATGGCCGCCTCGTTGGGCGAATACGGGGGCGGAATCGCCAGGTTGTAGTGCGTCTGGCCAGTGATGTAGTTGCCCTGGATCAGGCCGGGAATGACATCCGACGCCAGGTCGTCCTGCCGTGCGCACAGGATGGCCGACCGGTTGAACGACGTCATGATGTTGTTCAGGATCCGCAGGTTGTCGACGTCGTTGATCAGTTCCGTGAGATTGTCGAGGAACTGGTCGTTGGTCTCCTTGCCGGTGGCGATGCCGCGCGCGGCGTGCATGTCGGACCCGAGGTCGGCGTTCAGGCCGGAGAACATCAGGCCCTCGACGGTGAGGTTGTCCGCGCCGACGATGAGCAACGTCCCGTCCATCGCATAGCTGACGGCCGGGATCAGGATCGCCTCCGTCGCATCCGTTGGGAGCGTGGGCTCCACCGTGTTCGAGACGGGATCGGTGACGCGGTTGCGCCCAAGGACCGTCCACTGTGGTCCCCGCAGCGTCACGCCATCCTTGATCATCTCAAGGTTCTCGGCATAAGTGCCGGGCGCCACGTGCACGATGCCGGCCGGATCGACGCCATCGAGGCCATCTTGGATGGTGCCAAAGGCGTCGATACCATAGGTCAAGCCGGTGACTTCCTCGGCAAAACCCTGACGCCAAGTCACGATGTTGCCATTGGTCG
>CAYTRP010000013.1:0-1052 GCA_964440195.1 uncultured Candidatus Sumerlaeota bacterium | reverse complement strand
GTAAACCAGTGGGGCGGCGAAAGCCGCGCCTGCCGTCATGGCAATGACGCCTCCAAAGGCCGTCGCGATGGCATTCGATAAGTTCCTACCCGAAAACATGCTGCGCATTTTGATCTCTCCGTTCAGCGAACTGGATGGCGCGAACTCCACATTCCCTCTCGAGCCCTGCAAAGCCCTTCAAACACGCCGGATCTGATCCCTAGCGACCCCGGAACACAAAATACCCACGGAATCCCAATCTTTCAAGCAACAACTGTCAGATCCTTTAGCCTTCCGCACTCCTGCGGGGGGGACGTAATTTGGACGCGTTGACACACTTCACCAGAGGCTTGCACACACTTGCCAACTGGGGACACCCAACACAAGCGGAAAATCCACCCAATTTTGCCCTGCCTCCCCTTGGCGCCCCACCCCCCACCAGCCCGGCGAGACAAATCCATTGCCAGCAATGCCCCGTCTGGAGCTTCTCCTGCCAGTGCAGGACCCAATTCACCGTCACCCAGAGGCAAAACACATGTTCATGCTCCGCCGAATCACCGGCTTCCCGGCCGCGTCCCTCGCCATGGCTGTTTCCCTCCCCCTGACCGCCCCCGCCGAATCCTTCCCCCGAGAGTGGTTCTGGGGCGAAGATGACCAGAGGGCCCAGCACGCCACCCTTGAGGGAAAGACCTTCCGGCTCGACCAGCTCCCCCTCGGCGACTGGCACAACGGGGAGCCCGGCGATCTTGCCGGAGAGGTCCTTGTCGTCGACTTTTGGGCCACCTGGTGCGGGCCATGCCTCGCCGCCATCCCCAAACTCAATGAACTCCATGCCCTCGACGGGGTGACGGTCATCGGCATTTGCGGCTCGGCCAATGGGCAGGAGCGCATGGTGGAAGTGGCCAATGCGAACTCGATCGCGTATCCCATCGCGCGCGATGCCACCCAGACCGCCGCCAAGGACTGGATGGTGCGCTGGTGGCCGACCTATGTGTTGGTCGACAAGGCTGGAAAGGTACGCGGCGTCGGCCTCAACAGCCAGTCGGTCGGCGAGGCCGTGAAGGTCCTGCTCG
>CAYTRP010000012.1:0-18494 GCA_964440195.1 uncultured Candidatus Sumerlaeota bacterium | reverse complement strand
CGGCCGTCGAGCTACCCCTCCTTCGCAAGGACTTCATCATCGACGACGCACAGGTGTGGGAAGCCCGCGCGGCGGGTGCCAGTGCCATCCTGCTCATCGCCGCCGCCCTCGACCCCGGGCAACTCGCGGCTCTCTCCGCAACCGCCCGCAACGCCCGGCTCGATATTCTTGTCGAGGTGCATGACGAGGAGGAAGTGGCCCGCCTCGCCGCGTCGCGCGTGCCCTTCGGGCTCGTCGGCATCAACAATCGCGACCTCAGGACCTTCGAGGTGCGGCTCGACGTCACCGAGCGGTTGATCCCCGCCATTCGCCGTGTGGGCTTCGCCGATGCCGTCATTGTCAGCGAGAGCGGCATCTTCACGCCCGGGCACGTCGCGCGCGTCTCCGCCGCCGGTGCCGGAGCGGTGCTGGTGGGGGAGAGCCTCATGCGCGAGGCGGACCCGGGCGAAGCGGCCGCGCGCCTCATGGCACCCTCCGAAGGCAAGGCTGGGGTCCTCCATTGAACATCCTCTTCCTCTCGGCGGGCGTGGCGGTCGCCTACCTCGTCGGGGCCATCCCGACAGGGTTGCTTCTGGGCCGTTGGGCGGCAGGGATCGACCTCCGCGAGCACGGATCTCGCAACACCGGGTTCACCAACGCGCTGCGCGTCCTGGGCTGGAAGGTTGGCATTCCGGTGCTGCTGATCGACGTGGGCAAGGCCGCCGCCGCCGTGGTCTTCCTGCCGGGTATCCTCCCCGTCGACGGCGTGAGCTTTTATCCGGCAATCATTGGTTTGACTGTTCTTATCGGCAATATCTTCAATGTCTTCCTTGGCTTTGGGGGAGGCAAGGGGGTCGCCACGGCCCTCGGAGTATACTTGGGTCTGGCGTGGATTCCGACGTTGATCGCCCTGGGGGTCTTCCTCCTCGTCGTTGCCCTCACCCGTTTCGTCTCGCTAGGCTCGATTTGTGCGGCCATTGCCCTGCCGGTCGGGATTGCAGTCCTGGCCGGTGCTGGTTTCTTGTTTTGGGCAACGGCGCTTGTTTCCGCGCTCGTCATCTGGCGGCACCGCGAAAATGCCGGTCGCCTCCTTGCGGGAACCGAGCGGCGAATCGGCCGGAAAGCGGCCAAAATCTGATGGGACATGCCCAACTGACATCTCCTCCGATTCCCGTTGCGCGACAACGCTGAAACTGAAATCCTCCATTCGTTTTTCCAGCGCGTACAAG
The DNA here is from genome assembly GCA_964440195.1 of uncultured Candidatus Sumerlaeota bacterium. Lineage (GTDB taxonomy): Bacteria > Sumerlaeota > Sumerlaeia > SLMS01 > JAHLLQ01 > CAYTRP01. The sequence continues at coordinate 17,286 of CAYTRP010000012.1, read as the reverse complement.
GACAGAACCCATGCGACTCAAATGCTCCTTCTGCGGCCGCGACCAACACCAGGTCCGGACGCTGTTCAAGGGCCTCAGCAACAAGGAGACGGGGACGTCCGTCTACATCTGTGACGAGTGCGTGCGCACGTGCAACGACCGCCTGCAGCGCGAGCAGATCCAGGTCGAGCCCAAGCCCACCGTCGAGGGCGAGTCCCACGACACCGCGCTGGAGATGCTCAGCCGCCTTCCGACGCCCGACAAGATCTACGAGTCCCTTGACAGCTATGTGGTCTCGCAGACCCGCCCCAAGCGCGTCCTCGCCGTCGCCGTGTACAATCACTTCAAGCGCATCCTTGCAAAGCCCAAGGACGCCGATGACGTCGAGATCCAAAAGTCCAACATCATGCTCATCGGGCCCACCGGCTCGGGCAAGACACTCCTCGCGCAAACCCTCGCGCGCGTCCTCGACGTCCCCTTTGCCATCGCCGATGCCACCACGCTGACGCAGGCCGGGTACGTTGGCGAGGACGTGGAGAACATCCTCCTGCGCCTGCTGCAGAACGCCGACGGCGACCTCGAAAAGGCCCAGCGCGGCATCGTCTATATCGACGAGATCGACAAGATCAACCGCACGACCCAAAACGTCTCCATCACGCGCGACGTCTCCGGCGAGGGAGTCCAGCAGGCCCTCCTCAAGATCCTGGAGGGGACCGTCGCCAACATCCCGCCCACCGGGGGGCGCAAGCACCCCCACCAGGAATACATCCGCATGGACACGACCAACATCCTGTTCATCGCGGGCGGAGCCTTCAGCGGGCTGCTCGACGTCATCCGCAACCGCACCGAGCAGCGCACCATGGGATTCGGCGCCGATGTGAAGAGCCGCAAGGAATGGAACGCCGGCGAGATCCTCTCGCACGTCGAGCACGCGGACCTCCTCAAGTTCGGCATGATCCCTGAGTTCATCGGCCGATTCCCCGTCGTCACCACCCTCGACAACCTCGGCGAGAAGGAACTGATGCAGATCCTCACCGAGCCGAAGAACGCCCTGGTCAAGCAGTACGCCAAGCTCTTCGAGATCGACGGCGTCGAACTGCAAGTGGACGACGCGGCCCTGCGCGCCATCGCGCACCAGGCGGTTGACCTCGAGACGGGCGCGCGCGGCCTGAGGGCCATCATGGAAAAGCTCATGATGGACCTGATGTTCGACCTCCCCTCCATGTCCTCGGAGATCAGCCAGGTCCGCATCACCGAGGCCATGGTCAACGGTGTCGAGGAGCCCATCCTCCTCAAGCGCGAAAAACAATCCGCCTGATTCGCTCCGGGCCCGGCGATCCCGCCGGGCCCGGGCGCCGGGAAAGGGCGCCGCGCCGATGAAGCTCTCCGTCATCGCGGTCCAGCGCCCTGTCGCCACGCTGATGGTCTTCGTGGCGCTCGTCCTCCTCGGCGGCATCTCCTACCAGATGCTCCCGCTCCAGCTCATCCCCGACATCACCGTGCCGAGAATGGGCGTCTATGTCAACAAGCCCGGCGCCAGCGCCCAGGAAATCGTCGAGGAACTGACAAAGCCCGTCGAGGGCGTCGTCGCCGAATTGCCCCGCGTGAAGACCATCCGCTCGTGGACAGGTTCATGGGGTGCGTGGATCCAGGCCGAGTTTGAAAGCGGCACCGACATCCGCTTCACCACTCTTGATCTTCAGGAGCGGCTCACCAGTTTCCAGGCGGGCTTGTCTGACCGGCGATCCGTCATCGAAGTTGTTCCCTTCTCGACGGACAACTTCAAGAATTTCCTCATGGAGATTTCCCTGGAGGGGCCTGACGAACATCAACTCCAGGAACTGATGAAGCGCACGGTCGAGCCTGCGCTCAAGAGCATTGCCGGAGTAGCCCAGGTCGAGGTCGGGGGACTCATCGCCGACAGCGCCGAGGTGGAGATCGATCCCGACCGCCTCGCAGGCTTCGGGCTCGAGTTCGGCCAGGTCTTCAACCGCATCCAGTCCGCCGGGGCCGAAGACACCTTTCTCGGGTCACTCAAGGTTCCCGGCGAGACCCATTACGTTCGGCTGGAGAATCGCGTCCGCAACACCGCCGAGCTTCGCCGCCTGCCAGTGGATGCCGAGGGGATCGTCACGCTTGAGGATGTCGCCAGCGTTCGCGACGGGCTCGCGAGCAGCGGATCCATCTTCCGCTCCAATGGCTATGTCGCGGTCGGGGCAAACCTCCAGCGCGAGGAGGGCGAGAACCTGATCCGGATCGCGCGCACCGTGCGTGAAGTCGTCGCCGACTTGCAGCTTCGCCTCCCTCCGGGCACCAACATACGCATTGAGACGGATATCGCCGAGATGGTCGAGGATGCCCTCGCCGAGGTGCGCAATCTTGCGCTGGTGGGCGCGTTCCTTGCCCTCCTTGTGCCCCTGGTCTTCTTCCGGTCCTGGCGCATTGCCCTGATCATCTTCGTCTCCGTCCCCATCTGCATCCTGGCCGTGTTCAACCTCTTCGCCATCTTTGGCATGTCGATCAACATCTTCTCGATCATCGGCCTGGCGCTGGCCGTCGGCATGTTGGTCGACAACTCGATCGTCGTCGTGGAGAACTGCTTTCGGCTCTACTTCACAAAGCGGCTCGACGCCATCACCTCCGCCTCCCTCGGCGGCGACGAGGTGGGGCGCGCGCTCCTCGCCTCGACGCTGACCAGTTGCGTCCCTTTCATTCCCTTCGCGTTCCTCGGCAGCGATTTCGCGATGATCATCCGCGAACCCGCGCTGGCCCTGGTCTTTCCGCTGCTGCTGTCTCTTCTGGTGGCGCTCACGCTGTCGGCGATGCTCACCGGCCAGGCCCTGCGCACCGTCGGTCGCGGCACGAGGCGCCACACGCGGCTGCGCGGCGGGATGGATCCCCGTGGAAGCCGCCTGCGCGAGGTCTACCGCTTCATCCTCAAGGCCGCCCTGCGCCACCGCGGCCGCGTCCTGCTCGTCGTTGGCGCCATCCTCGCCTTCGTCTTCCTGGAGGCCTGCAACGCCGTCAACGAAGCCGCGACGGACCGCAACCAGCAGCGCGACTCCTTCCGCTTCTACCTAATCATGCCCTCCGGGTCCAAGACATTGGAGACGAGCGAGACGATGCGCGTCGTCGAGGATCGCCTGCGCGAGCACCCCGACATCCGTCGCTTTGGGGCATGGATCAGTGGCGAGTCGGCCAACATCATGGTGGAACTCCACAAGCCCCGCGAGCGCCCCACCGGGAGGAGCCTCAAGCAAATCCATGGAACCATCGTCGAGTTCGTCGGCGATGTCCCCGGCGCGGAGGTCTCCCTCTCGCGACCCGACAATCCCATCGAGGAGCGGAGCCTGCCCGTCGGCGACAGGGGCCTCCTCACCCTCAAGGCCATCGACACGCGCGTGATCGAGGAGTACGCCACCCGGCTCGCGCAGGCCATCGAGGCTCATCCGGGCGTGACAAGCGCGGGCCTCGTGGAGGATCGCACCCAAGCGGTGTATGACGCGATCATTGACCGCGAGCGCGCCTCTCAACTTGGCATCAACGCGCAAACGCTCGGGCAATTCGTCGGCATCACGCGCGCCAGCGGCCAGATCTCCAGCCTCGTCCTCAAGGATGGCGAGCGGCGCACCGATGTCGCCATCATCGTCAAGGGAGCCGCCGAGGAGAACACGCTCGCCAATGTGCGCGATCTCCCCATCTACACGCCAACCGGCACGACGGTCCCCTTCGCCGAGTTGACGCGCATGCGCGCCGGCCAGCTTCCCGGCGGCCTCGCGCGCACCGACCGCCAGAGCAGCCTCGACCTCGAGTACTTCTGGAGAACGGGCACCGACCAGGGGCAGCTCCTGCGCTTCGTCAAGGAAGCCATCGAGCGCATGCCCAACCCCGCGCGCGTGCAGGTCGAGTTCGGAGGCGCCCAGCTCCAGGTCGAGCAGCAGCAGGAGGACTTCCAGTTTGTCCTCTTCGCCGCCGTCATCCTCATCTACGTCGTCATGGCGGCCGTTTTCGAGTCCTTCTGGGTTCCGCTCACGATCATCATGACGAACCCCCTGATGATCATCGGCATCGTGCTGGCCCTGGCCATCACCGGGCTTCCCTTTGATGAACTCGCCGCCTTTGGCGTCATCCTCCTCAATGGCCTCGCCGTCAACAATGGCATCGTGCTGATGGACATGGTCCTGCGCTACCAGCGCGAGCAGGGATTCCGCCGCCTGCGCGCCGTCTTCCAAGCCGCCGACCAGCGCCTGCGCCCCATCCTCATGACATTCCTCACCACGGCGCTCGGGCTCCTGCCCCTCGCCATCTCCGGGGATGAAGGCTCCCAGTGGCGGCCCGTCGCCGTCACCGTCGTCGGTGGCTTGACCAGCGCCACGTTGCTCACGCTCATCGTCCTCCCCTGTTTCTACATGATCGGTGATGACTTCGTGCGCTGGTTCTGGCCCATCGCCGCCCGCGTCATGACGGGACTCGCGTTGGTGCTGGAGGCCGCGACCAATCGCGCCGCGATGTTCGCGGGGACGCCCATCGGCATCTGGTCGCGCAACTTCCGGGGCGACTTGTGGCGCACTTTGCGAGGCGATCTCTGCTCGCTGTGGCGCGCGATCCTGTGGGTCATCCGCTTCGGGTGGCGGTTCCCCATGCGCCTTGTCCTGTTCCTCGTGCGCCTTCCGCTGCGCGCTTTGGGAGATCTGCTCGTCATGGCGCGGGCCCTCGGGGGGGGCGCGCCCAAACCTCCTCCCGCCCTCGAGTCCGATGTGGCATTGCCTACCCTGACCCGCTCCGCCCCGGGCCCCGGCGAGCCCGAATCCATCGTTCGCATCTCCAATCTCCATGTCACCTATCCCGCCGGCGGCATGCGGGCCCTGCGCCGCTACATCCCCCGGCGCGACACTCCCATCGGCCACGGCCCCATCGAGGGCTACACCGCCCTTGGCGGCATCACACTCGATATTGGGCCGGGTCTCTACGGATTGCTGGGTCCCAACGGCGCCGGAAAGACCACGCTCATGCGTTGTCTCTCGGGATTGCTTCAACCCACGCGCGGGACCGTCTCGCTCTATGGCATTCCCCATCGCATCGGGGGCGAGTCCCTTGCGCCGCTCGTGGGCTATCTCCCGCAGGTCCACGGCCACATCGAGTGGATGACCCTGGAGGAGTACCTCGACTATTTCGCCACATGGACGGCCCGCACCGTCATGCGCGCCCGCCGCTTCGATTCGGGGGAAGGCATGCTCGGCGCGCGCCTGGAATCGCTCTCGCACCTTGCCGATCCGCGCCTGCGCCGAGCGGCCATCCTGCGCGCCGTCGAGGAAGTCCATCTCGAACATGTCCTGCGCGAACGGGTGGGCACCTTCTCAGGCGGCATGAAGCAACGCGCCGGCATCGCGCGTGTGCTCGTCGCCGCGCCCCCCATCGTTCTCGTCGATGAGCCCACCGCGGGCCTCGATCCCGTCGAGCGCGTCTCCGTGCGCCTGCTCCTCGCGCGCCTTGCCCAGACACGCACGGTCATCTTCTCCACGCACCTCGTGGAAGACCTTGAGGATTCCTGCGTGGCCGTTGGCATCCTCCAACGCGGTCGCCTGCTCTTCAGCGGGCCACCCCGCGAACTGCAGCGACGTTGGGATGGTCAGGTGTGGGAAATCCCCGCCGAGGCGGGAGCGGACGCCGAGCAGGCGTTCGCCTCGGCGGCCAGCCCCGCGCGCCTGCTCTTCCGCTTTGCCCGCGCGGGCAGCGAAGGCTGGCGTGTGCTCTGCGACGCCGCGCCTCATCCCACCGCGCGCCGCGACCGCGTGACGCTCGAGGACGCGCTGCTGGCGACTCTCGGTGATGCACGGTCTTGACTTTGGACTGCGGCAGCGAGCTGCCGCTTTCATGCCGCAAGCTTGCTTGCGGCGAAGAAGTCAAAAATCGTCATAGACTGACACTTGGTCAATCTTGAACGAGAGTACCGTCTTTCGGAGCGCCGGGTCGGCATTCTGCCGAAACCATCCCATCGAGCACCACGGATAGTTCTCCGCCGCTTCAACCAGTCCATGTTTGACAGGATTGTTGTGCACATAGTGCAGGCGGGCAAAGTAGCTCTTCTCGTTGGTCAGGCATGTGTCGTAGTATTGATAGAGGACCTTGCGGCCGGGCGTTGCATCGACCTGATTCAGCCATATCGCCGCACGAGAATGAAGTGTCTGGATCATTCGTCTCAGCGTGGTTGCATCAGCCGGAGCCCGGGCCACAAAGTGATAGTGATTCGACATCACCGCTCAAGCCTCAAGATGCCATTCCCAGCGAGTAGCTTCCTCAAAGAGCAGGCTCATCAACTGCGTGCGCTTTTTGTCCGTATCGAAGAGGCGTTTCTTGTGATGGGTGCTGCCTGTGACAATGTACGCCGCTTCCGGGACAAAGAGGTGTGATGGAGCGTGCGGCCATTCTTGATAGATAGGTTCTCCCATTTGAGCTTCCTCGTTGTCTCAACGTCTTTGCACCGGCTCGCCGCAAGCAAGCTTGCGGCGAGAGAGCGGCAGCGAGCTGCCGCAGTCCAAAGCTTCGCCTCTCAGCCCGACACGAACGCCACATCAAAGCTCTTCCAGAAGACCAGCGGTTCTTCCATCCACGGGAAGTGCCCGCAATGCTCGAGTCCCATCACCAGCGTGCCGGGGAGCAGGTCGCGGTATTGATCCGCCACGAAGTTCGGGACCGTGTCGTCCATGCCATAGAGCACCGACACCGGGCAGGCCACGTTCGCCAGCCGGTCGCCCCATCTCGGCGTCGCGTAAAGGTTCGTCATGTCGGCGGTGATGGCTTCGCGCACGCGCATCTCCAGATGCGCCGGTCCCGGCTGGCCGCCGCGATGCCTCGGCGAGTAGTACGTCATCATCTGGATGCCCGCCCGCTTCACCAGTAGGGCCGCCCGCTGATCCGGATCATGCGACGCATTGGCCTCCTGCAGCAGTCTCTCGCATTCCCCGCGCTCTTCGGGTGTCAGGCGCCTCTTGATCTCCTCGTGGAACGGCTCTCGCCATTGTTCATTCGGGCCGACGGGACAAATCAGGCACAACCGCGCCAGCGCCAGCGGATGCCGCGCCGCGTAGCACGCCGCGAGGAGGCCTCCCCACGAATGCCCGATGATCGCCACGGGACGCCGCGTGACGTTGACAACCTCCAGCACGTTCTCAACATCGTCCAGCATGGCGTCGATCGTGAAGGGCCCCTCGCTCGGCGACCCGGGCGAGCCACGCTGGATCATGCCGACGGCTTTCCAGCCGAGGTCGCGCAACGGCCGCGCGAAGAATTTGAACAGATAATCCGTTCCGCCCGGCCCGCCATGCAGCAGCAGTGCGATGGGCGCGTCTCCCTCGGCGATGCGGACTCGAATCGACCCGCCCTGGACGGGGATGCTGCGATTCTCGGTGTGCATGGTTGTTCAGGCCTTCCCGTTGGTGGCGCCGGGCAGTTGCTCGAGCAGATGGCGCGTGGCCGCGCGCGCGCCGGCACCCGTCTCGAGCACCGGACCGACGCAGCTTGGGCAACCGTCCGTGCACGGGCATTCACGCACGATGTTCAGGCACGCTTCCAGCACCGGGCGGTCGTTGGCAAAGTGCCGCCGCGCGAGCCCGATGCCGCCGGGGAAACGGTCGAACACGACGATCGAGGGACGTTGGTCGTGCGGCGAGCGCAGCAGCGGCACCACGCCGATGTCGCGCGTGTCGCACATGATCGCGAACGGCAGCGTGTTGCGCAAAAGCGCGGCAAGCCCCTGGAGTCCCGGGGCGATGTCGTGCCCCAGGGCCTTCATCCGCTCGTGCAAGTCCGCGCGGAACGTGTACCACATCGCCTCCGTCTGGATTTCAAGCTGCGGGACCGAGATCTCGCCGTATCCGATGGACTCGTGCGTCTCGAACCTGACCTTCTTGAACTTCGAGACGACGGTGGTGACGCTGATGTCGCCGAATCGGCGCGCTTCGAGCAGCGAAGGCGATTCCGCCGGCGACTCCCGGTCCACGGACAACACCCGTATCTCCGTGTGCGCCTCCGCGTCGGTGTAGTAATCCACGTTGCGCTGGCGGGCGTAGGCCGTGCGGCGATCCCACTCCAGTTTCTCGATGTAGTACGTCACCGCGTTATGGATGTAGATCGCGTGGTCGTGCAGGAAGTACGGCGCCGCGCTGTAGTCCACCTCTCCCAGCACCCGGTTGTTGTTCCCCGTGTCCAGCACCACGAAGTTCTGCTTCACGCCGGTGCGCAGGTTCACGTTCTCGGCCGGGTACGAATCCGAGGCATAATGCCACCGGCCTCCGCTGTATCGCACGACATGCTCGTCTTCGAGCGCCTGCAACAACGGCCGTGGATTGACCGCCCCGACCCTCTCGTCCTCGGTGAAGGGCAACTCGAACACGCCGCATTTCAGGTGCGACGCCAGGATCGCCAGGTTGTCGGGATTGATGATGGCATGTTCCGGCGAGGAACCGAAGAAATATTCCGGATGCGCCATGAGAAACTGGTCCAGCGCGCCGTTCCCGCCGACGTAAATCGAAAGCGATGTCGTCCCCTTCCGCCCCGCGCGCCCGGCCTGCTGCCAGGCACTGGCGATGTTCCCCGGATACCCCGCGAGGATCGACACGTCCAGTCCCCCGATGTCGATGCCGAGTTCCAGCGCGTTCGTCGAGACGACACCCAGCACGCGTCCCGACTTGATGCCTTGCTCAATGGCTCGGCGCTCGGTGGGCAAATACCCGGAGCGATACCCGCAGATGCGTTCCGGATCGCGATGAAGCCGCTTCATCATGCGTTTCAGGTAGGTGGTCATCACTTCCACCTGAAGGCGCGAGGATCCGAAGACGATCGTCTGATGCCCGCCCGCGATGAAGCGCGATGCGATGCGGCCTGCTTCCAGGCGCACGGACTTCCGAACGTTCAGTTCCTTGTTCACCACCGGCGGGTTGTAGAACACAAACACGCGCTCCCCCGTGGGCGCACCGCTTTCGGCGACTTCCGCGAAGTCGCGCCCCACCAATTCCTTCGCCAACCCTCCCGGATTGCCGATGGTCGCCGAGCAGCACAAAAACGTCGGGTTTGCGCCATAGAACGCGCACAACCGATGCAGCCGCCGCAGCACGTTGGCCAGGTGGCTGCCGAACACGCCGCGATACTGGTGCAACTCGTCGATCACCACATAGCGCAAATTCTCGAACAACCGAATCCAGTTCGTGTGGTGGGGGAGAATCCCGCAATGCAGCATGTCGGGATTCGTGATGACCAGATGACCCGCGTTGCGCAACGCCCGCCGCGTCGCCGGTGGCGTGTCCCCGTCGTAGGTATAAACCTTGATGTCGCGCCCGCACGAGGAGGCCAGCCCATGAATCTCGTTGTACTGGTCGTGGCTCAACGCCTTCGTCGGAAAGAGGTACAACGCGCGCGATTCCGGATTCTCCATCACCGCTTGCAGGATCGGCACGTTGTAGCACAGCGACTTCCCCGAAGCCGTCGGCGTGACCACCACCACGTCGCGCCCCTTCACCGCCAGATCGATGGCCCGCGCCTGATGCGACCACGGCCGCGTCATCCCGCGATCCGCCAACGCCGCGCGCAACTCCGGCGCCAACGCCTCCGGCCAATCGCCGTATTGCGCCTCGCGCGCGGGCAGGCGCCGGACATGGGCGATGTTCCGCGAAAAAACCGAATGGTGCAGGAATTCCTCAATGGCGGCGTGCAAGGGGTGCTTCTCCCGAGGAGCACCGGAATCGAGAGACGGGGTGGGAGGAAGAGCGGGAACATGCGACATGTGCGGCAATCCATCGAAGAAGTGCCCGACGCGTTACCAGCGCAGGGCCCACCTGCACAAGGGCGAAGAATGGGCGAAGGGAATGGCGGGAACGAAGGCCTCGAAAACTGGAGACATCGAGAAAGTAGAGCAGCGTCCCGCCAATGCCGTTCAGTGGTTTTGTGCGCCGTATGTGCGCCACGTCGGAAGCCGGAGTTGGAAATGCCCTGATGAATCCTCGCCAGTTGTGCTTATGAGCAATCGGGGACATGGGTGACAGTTTAATCCGGCGGGATGGGTTACACATTTACCCCGCCCGAAGGGCGATGCCGGGTTGCGGTGGCCAAATGGCTCGCGTCCCGGATGGGACGCCACAGGATCGCCCAAGGCTACCGGTGTTCTGGCGTCCCTGCGGGGCCGCCGCCCATTGGTCAGTCCGATGATTCTTTGATCGACGAGCGTTTCAACACAATGTTCCGGTAAAGGCCGACCTCATTCGCCTCAGGCGCTTCAAATTGCTCATAGTAAGCGGTCCACCGGCCTTCGGGTAGCGGAAGGGAAACCGCGTCGCCTACCCTGAGGGATTCTCTCACGACGCCAAGCAGATCCAGAGGCATGTCTGGGGGAAGAGGCAGAAAGACGAAGGAACCTGAATCGCAGACGACGCGCTCCGTAAGAACACGCGCTCCCGACGGCACGTCGAGTCGCTGATAATGCATGGAAATCGGCATGACGAGGAATGGCTCCCTCCACCACACGGGGACATCCACGTCGCCGCCAAAGTCCATTAGGAACAGACCCCTGTCGCGCACTAGAGACGCAATCTCATCTTCGGAGTTGTAGACATCAGCGATGTATATGGGATCAACGAGCAGCACATCCTCTCCGGCTGTGACAAAACTGCGGCGGTTCCGAAAGTTCAGCCCCGGAAACGCCGCTAGGAAATCCTCGTCCGGCTCGATAAGTCGACGCGTCTCGACCATGAAGTGCCCTCACGCTTGTCTGGTGCCCTACAGATCTGCGAAAGTCGCGAGCGACGTCCGCAGCCTGCTGCTATGAGTCGCCCGCCTAATTTTTGTGCCCACGAATCGGGTAACTCTGCACGAGTTCCGAACATTGCCGGATGATGTCCGGCAGATAGCTCTGGTCAATTGCAAACTCGAACCGGTGCGCCTGCGCCAAGTGATCCGGTGTGATCTCCACCTGTGCGCGGATATGGCCAAGGCGGTCCGTTGTCTCAAGCACCACCTTGAGTTCGGGTTCGAAAGGGTCGAGCGCCGCCGACTTCAGGTCCCCGCTTAGCATTGCCGCGCACTCGTCCCCGAAACCCGCGATGTCCGTGACCATAAGGATCGAACCCTGGGCCCAGACACTCGCGCCGGATGCGCCGCAGTGTGCAGTCACATGGAGCCAGTTGCCATCGTAGTAGTCCTCGGAACCGGGGAACTGGCGTTGGTGCACCCAGAGCTGGAAGCCAGCGACCTTCAGGTCGGGCTCTCCGAGATCGGTGGGTGTCGGCGTTCTGCTCATGGCTCTGTGCACTCAACATCAAGAATCAAGCATCGGAGGAACTCACGTTGCATTTGGTTGTCGCCCTCGCGGACTTCGCGCCAAGCGCGGCGGATCAGCTTTGCCGCATCGGGCACCACACCATGCAGGCAGGATGCCTGCCCTCCTTTCCTCATCCCTCCCCAATCGTCGCCCGCTCCGTGTCCGGGGGGAAACCATTCTCCGAGATGGCGCGGTTGGAGTAGCGGCGGTCGCTCGACACGTCGCGCCACTCCCATCCCGCCGGCGGCTCGGGGACGGGACCGACTTCCTCCACTTCCACTTCGGCCATGATGTATCCTTCATGGTCGCCCAGGAACACGTCCAACTCCACGTGGCCGGGCAGGTAGTAGCGCCGCTTTTGCACGAAGAACGACGACATCGCCAGCATCTGCCGCGCGTCCTCCAAGGGGATGCGGTATTCGAATTCCTGTCGCGAAACGGGCGCGCCCACGCCGAGCCCGTTCTTGGCGGATCCCTTCACCGTCAGGTATCCTTCGTTGCCCGCCACGCGCACGCGCACGGACGCGCCCTGCTCGGAGAGATACCCCTGGATGACATCCACGTGCGGCGCCTCGGGTATCGAGGGGAGGCGAAGCACCACGAACTTCCATTCAATCTCGATGGCCACGGTCCTCGACCTCTCTGCGCTGGATTTTCAATTCGAGCAAACGCCCCGCAAGGGCGGGTGGCAACGTCCCGCGCCGCACACGCAGGGCTTCCAGAAATTGAATCGCCTCCTTGTGCCGGTCATTCTCGACGAGCAGGCGCCGGTGCCACGCGGCCAGCGCATTCGACCAGGGGAGCCGGCGCGATGCCTCGCGGGAAGTCTCCACCGCCTCCCCGGGTCCGAACCGCGCGTTGCGGACGCGCACCAACTCGATCCATCCATACTCATCATGAGGCGAAGCGGATGTCCATTGCGACGATAGCGCCACCAATCGCTCGACGGACTGCTCGCCCCCGGGCGCGACCTCCAGGCGATGGCGCAGGAGAAACGCCTCGTTGCGAAGCGGCAGTGTCCACATCGGCAGGAAGGACCGCGCGTCTGCGTTCTCTCGCGCGTCCTGCGCGAGGTAGTGAACCTGCGCGAGGAACAGGACTGCCGCCAGCGTCGCCAGGGGAATCGCCCCCACCAGCGCCGGCGTCCAACCGCCGCGCGGCGCATCCTCCTCGGCCGCAAACGCCGCCGCAAACGCCAGCGCGAAGAGCGCCAGCAATGCCGACCATTCCCCACGGCTCGAAATCACCGCGAGCAGGAAGAACCCCGCGACCCCCAACGCCGCCAACCGGCGCGTGCTCCACGTTTGGTGCTTCAGGCCGTGCACCGTGACGGCCAGGCCAGCCGCCGCCAGCAACAACAGCGGAAGAAGGCCGACCTCCGCCGCGAGGCGCGGGAGCGCACGGGCCGCCATGGGGGCGAGATCCGGATCACGCGTCGCGTACTCCAGGAACACGCGCTTCGAACTCCCCAGCCCCCACCCGAGGACGGGCCGCGAAGTCAATGCCCCGAGGGCGGCGTCGCGGTCGGGCGCGAAGAAGTGAGGCGTGGGATGACGCGACTCCTGCAGCGTCATGGCAACCAACGCGAACAGGAACCACGCCACTGCTGCCAACAGCGCCGTCGATTCGGGGAGTGTCACGCGCGAGGGGCGACGCGCCAGCATCAGGGCTCCGGCCAACCATGCCGCCACCGGCACCCACCAGACCAACTCGCTCGCCCAGTCCAGTCCCGACTGCCACGCGCCCCATGTGCGAAGCCCGCCGACTATCAGGATCGTCGCCGCGAACAGCTCGAGCGAACGCCCCCCCAGCGCGAAACCCAGCAGCAACGCGCCCAGCACGAAGAGCCATCTCGGCGCCGCGAGCAGCGCCGCCTCCGCCTCGATGGCCAGGCCGAACGCTCCCATCAGCGGCAGGGCAAACCCCGCAAGCGCCGCGCCCAGCGCCATCCAATGGCTACTCCTCCATGGTGCCGCACCCATGACGGGGCGGCACAGCAGGAGCACCCCCGCGAGAAGCACCAGCGCCAGCGGCCCCGGCGACGTGATCAATAATTCCGGTGTTCCATAGGCGGCGAAGGCACCGCCTGTCCCCCCCATGACCAGTGCCGTCGCCAGCGCCCTGAAGCCTCGCCTCGATGCGGTGGCGGAAACGCTCACGGTGCCGGTGCCTCCCTCAGGTCCAGAAACCGCTGCATGTCGCGCACGCTTTCCCCGAGGAGGAACACCTGGCGGTTGATCCCGATGCGGTCGCGCTTGCGGCCAAAGTCGATGATGTTTTCCGCGACGACCTCCATGCGCATGGCGACATTGCGGAACCCGGCGCGCGAGAGCTCGGGCAGCTCCGCATGCCGCGTGGCCAGCGCCCGCGCGATCTCGAGTGTCTCCTTGGCGAGCACCTCCGAGTCAAGCTCCAGGCGATCCTGCTGCGTCCGCGAGAGAGTGTACTGGCGATCGCGCGCCATCTCCAGCAACTCCGCCGCGGAGTAGAAGACCAATCCATCGCCGAACATCTTGTCCCGCACGCGCGGCTCGCCCCAATCGGGCGGAAAAAGCGTGTACCCCCACCGGTCGCTTCGCCCGGCCCTCGCGTCCGCGCGCGCGGACATCGACTCCATGTTTTGCAGCCGGCTGTCGATCTGCCGGAGAGTGGACTCGATGCGAATCGGATTTCCCGATGAATAATCCAGCGCGAGGTAGTGGGTGAGCAGGTCGATGACCTCGATCTCTCGCTCGATCTCCTCGTGGTCGTCCGTGGCCAGGGCCACCGCGAACTCGGCGTACAGGTCGATGTCGCTCTTCCAATCCTCGATGGCTGTGGTGAAATTCCACGCATCGTAGGGCAGCCGCACCCCCTCGCGAAGGGCATTGAACCGGGTTTGCATGCGGTTGCGCACCCCGCGCCACGCGGCTTCCGTCGGCTCGCGGCCAATCAATACTTCTTCGCCGGGTTCGGGCGTCGCGGCTTCGTCATCCTTCGCGATGACTTCGATGATCTCGTCTTCGGGCGTCGCTTCGGTTTGCGCCGGTTCGGCCGCCGCCGGTGGGGGAGCGGGGGCTTGCTCGACGCTGGGTGCCTGCTGCTCCGCCCTGCCGGGCGGGGCCGTGAACGGCTGCACCGGCAGCGAGGGGGTCACGAGGAGGAGCAACAGGCGGATCATCCTTTACGCCTCCAGGATGACGACGGCCATCGCGCTGGATTCGCTATGCGAGAGCGAGACGTGCACCCGGCTGGCCCCCAGCGCGTGGATGCGCAGTCGCGCCTCGGGGGTCAGCACCGCGATGGGTCGCCCGTTTTCCGAGCGGATCGAAAAGTCGCGCCATCTCAAACCGCCGCTCATGCCCGTGCCAAGTGCCTTGGAGAAGGCCTCCTTCGCGGCAAACCGTCCGGCGAGGCTGCGCATGGGCGCCGGGCGGTTGTCGCACTCCGTACATTCCTCCGGTGTATAGAGGCGCAGGCGCAGGCGCTCGCCCGGGCGCAGCATCGCCATTTCGAACCTGTTCATGTCCACGATGTCCACGCCCATGCCGACGATCATCGAAGGTCAGTCCTCGGTTTCCCCGGGATTGTCGCGCAACGAGCGAAGCACTTCCAGATTTTGCACCACGGTTTCCAGTTCCGACGGGAAATGATCGAGGATTCGCAAAAAGAGCAACTCGGCTTCCTCGTAGCGGTAAAGCCCGAAATAGGCATTCGCGACCGCCAGCCGAACCTCGGGGTCGTCCGGCGCGAGAATCGCCGCATGATCGTACAGGCGAAGGGCCTGGTCATGAAGGCCCGTGAGGACCATTTCGTGCGCGAACCGCATCAGCCGGCGCGGATTCGCCGGATCTGCTTCGGCCAGGTTCATCGCCGCCGCAAAGGCCACTCCTCCCTCGTTTCGCGCCGTCGCGGCGCTCCACGCCGCCTCGTTCGCGATCGCGTCATGGGGTTGTTCCTCGGCGACGCGCTTCCACGCGTCAATCGGCACGCGCGCGTCCACGTCCACTCCCGAGCGCCGGACCTCGGAGACCGCGAATGCCGCCCCCGAGCGCTCGCCGAAATTCTCCACGAGGCCAACGGGCACATTCCCGTGGCCGAGTACATCCGCCGCCGCCTCCGCCAGCGACAACCGGCCCGCGATCGCTTCCCGAGCCGCGTAGAAGGGGCTGTGCAGTCGCGCCAGATCCTTGTACGCGTGGCTTGCTTGATGGAGATCGTTCGAGAAGGCCGGCGTGATCCCCGACGCCTCCCACTCGACTCCCTCCTCGCCTGCCAGAAGGTTGCCGTACAACGCCGCCACCGAGACGATGGTGGCATTGTCTTCCGCCAGCAATCCGTCGGCGTGCATCATCCATTGATCCAGCAAGCCGATGGCCCCCCGCCCGGACCCCAGCACGAGGCCATGTTCCTCGGCGAGTGCCTCCTCCAGCGCCGTCGCCATCGTCGCCAGCATGTCTGTCGCGCCGGGGAGTGGCTGGTCATAGGACACCGCGTCCGCTTCGACCGCCGGATGCCATGGCGTGGTGCTCCAGGCCTGCGTGACGCGTTCAAGCACGCGCCGCACCTGCCTCTCAAAGGCGTCCATGCCACCCTTGGAACGCTGGGCAGTCTCTTCGCTCAATTGACCGGCATCGCTTCGCAGCAGGACCATCCTGCCGCCGCGTTCGAGGAGCAACGCGAGGTGGCCCCCATCCGGCGAGAGCGCGACGCCGTACGTCGGCTCGCTGGTCAGCGGGAACTCGGCGTCCTTTTGGCGGATCGACGATCGCCACGCGCGCGTGTTCGTCGCCAGGCGCAATCCGTCATCGGCATCGATCACCCGCCTCGTCCGCAGGAACACGATGCGTCCCTCATCCGAGGCGCTGGGGGACAAATCCACCTTCTCACCGGGATCCGTCACCTGGATCGACGGCCTCGCGTCTTCCCCAAGCAGCCAGATGGGCGCGGGCCGGGGAAGAATCATCCCGGCACGAATGCGCTGCCCCCACGCTTCCCCGAGATTGGGGAACGTCCCCAGCGTCGCCATTGCCGTCGGCGAGGAAATCACGTCCGCCTCCGCCGTTTCTCCGGGCACGCGCGCGCGCACCGAGGCGAGCAGCACGCGCACCTCGCTCGACGGGTCGGGATCGATCAGATCGACGACCTGCCAGATCGCCCTTCCATTCGGCGCAAACATCAGCCGCCCCCTGAATCCCTCGGCCAAGAGATCGCGTGACTCACTCATCGATGGCCATTGGATCCAACGCTTCGCATCCGTCGAATCCACCAGCAGCGCGCTCGCCTCGTGATTCCACTGCAGCCCCCGCGCACGAGGCACGTCCAGCGTCGCGGAACCACCCGCCGCGAAATGCACTTCCACCCGGTCCGCCCGTGCCACCACGCAATTACCCGCATTGTCCACCAACAGCGGCCACGGCCGCCGATTCACCGGAAACTCCGCGACAACCTCCCCCAAAGTGGCACGGCCCCCCAAAGTGGCACGGGCATCTTGCCCGTGATCCCAATGCGCCACCGGTATCTCAACGCGCCGGACCACGGGAACGCGCCGCACTCCCTCCCGGCCATCCTCGAACAAAAACACCTCCTCCCGCGTCGCCGCCAGCGACTCCTCGATGAGCCGATCCACCAGCCGGTCCATCTCGCGTTGGAGTTCGAGAAACTCCGGATCGGCGGGCTCCTCCTGCTCGACAAGACCGGGAGAGCCACAGCCTCCCCCAAGGAGAAGGAGCATCGCGGCCACCGGCAGGACGAAGATTTTGCGGACAATTCTCATGCCCCATGAATGGGGCCGCGCGGCGGCACCGTCAACGGGGTTCGCGCCCGGATTACCAATGCCGTGGGTCAAACAAATGCCGCACCTTCCCTTGAATGAGAAGGCGCGGCGGGGTTGTGGTCAATGAGGACGGGAAGGCAATGGCTACTGACCGCTGCCTTCGCCACCCTGCTCGCCCTCGGGCTCTTCCGGGTCACCTTCGACTTCCTCCCAGCACCTGCCCCAGTAGAATGACCTCTCGGTA
>CAYTRP010000011.1:17279-18856 GCA_964440195.1 uncultured Candidatus Sumerlaeota bacterium | reverse complement strand
GCGGATTTGGCCTGCCCTTTCCCGTTGCGGCGGGGGGAGGGGGGTTGGTGACTGGCGCCATGTGTTCCGTCTGAACTCCCAACGGGGTCCTTCGCATGGCTTTTTCCTTCCGTCCGGTGCTGCTGGCCGGGTTTCTTTTTGCCGCCTTGATGTCATGGATGTCCGTTTCCGCGCAGACCAACGGCTTTCCGCCCGATGGAACGGCCATCGCGGGGGTGCAAGTCGAGGGGACGGTGCGCACGACGCCCGATGCGATCCTGCGGGCGATGGAGATGCAGGCGGGTGGCCGGTTTCTCGCGGAAGCCCACCGGCGCGACTTGCAGGCCATCACGAACCTGGGGACCTATGATCCGCTGGAGTTGGCGATTGTGCCGGAAACGCGGGAGGATGGGCTGCATCTGATGGTGCGGGTGCGGGAAAATCCGACGGTGCGGACCATCTCGTTCATCGGCAACGTGAAATTCAAGGCGGAGCGGCTGCGGCGCGAGATCGATCTGGTGGAGGGGGAGATCCT
Organism: uncultured Candidatus Sumerlaeota bacterium; assembly: GCA_964440195.1. Classification (GTDB taxonomy): domain Bacteria; phylum Sumerlaeota; class Sumerlaeia; order SLMS01; family JAHLLQ01; genus CAYTRP01. The sequence goes on along the minus strand of CAYTRP010000011.1, from coordinate 18,342 downwards.
CCCCGTGTCGGGGCGTTCGCGGACGCGGACGTCGTTGCAGTCGTTCTATTCGGCGGCGGGTTATTCCTCGACGCGGATCGCGGTGGAGGTCGATCCGGTGGAAGCCGAGGAACCGACGGTGGACGTGCGGATCCTGATCGATGAAGGCGAGAAGATCAAGATCCGGCGACTGGACCTTGTCGGCAACGAGCACTTTCCCTCGTGGCTGATCCGGTTCTGGGTGCAGAACAGCCCGGGCTTCTTTTTCTTCAGGAATTGGTACGATGACAACGCGTTCGAGGATGACCTGAGGATCATCGAGGAGCGCTACCGCGACGCGGGCTTCCTGGACGCGACGGCGCGGCGCGGGAAGTTTGAGTACAACGAGGAGGAGGCGTGGGTCGCCCCGCAGATCCTCATCACCGAGGGGCCGCGTTACCGTGTGACGGACGTGCGGATCGAGGGCGCGAGTCTGTTCACGCCGGGGGAACTGGAGGGATCGTTCGTGCGGGTGATTGGGCGGACGTACAATGGCAATCGCTTCCGCGAGGCGTTGGACAGGGTGCGGCGGCTGTACGGGGACCAGGGGTACATCAACACGACGATCGATGGCCGTTTCGAGAAGGTGCCGGAGGCCGGGACGGTTGCGCTGCGGTTGCTGATCACGGAGGCGGATGTGTCGTATGTCGGGGCGGTGCGGGTGGAGAAGAAGAAGTACGAGTATGAGTTCGACCTGAACTTCCTCGAGCGGTTCATGGACAAGATGGCGCCGGGCGTGCGCGAGGAGGTCATCGAGCGCGAGGTCCAATTGGCTGAGGCGCCGGCGCTGGCGCCATTCCTTCAGCAGGGGTCCGATCGTCGTCATGCACGGCATCCTATCGCGATGCGCGGCATCGTTCCGATGACCTCCGAGGTAATCGCATGGCGGCACGGCATCGGCGATCACCCTGGACATCGGAACCGAAGGAGACAGACCGATGCCGATGCTTCCTCAAACCCGCTTCCTGCGCCTGGCCCTGACGGCCGATGCGGCGGCGAGCGGTGCCATGGGCCTCGCCTTCGCCGCCGCGGGCGCGGCGGCGAA
>CAYTRP010000011.1:0-17269 GCA_964440195.1 uncultured Candidatus Sumerlaeota bacterium | reverse complement strand
CCAATTGAAGCCGGGCGAGAAGTACCGGACGGTTGACGAGGTTCGCACGGTGGAGCGCCTGCGCGGGTTGGGCTTCTTCGAGCGGGTAAACGTCAAGCGCGAGCCGACCGCCGATCCGCAGGTGGTGGACGCGGTGGTGGAGGTGGAGGAGGACCCGAATGCGGGATACTTTGGCATCTCGGCGGGCGTGGGGGAGCAGTCGGGTTTCGCGGTCGGGTTGACGTACACGAACCCCAATCTTTTCGGGGAGGCGAAGGTCCTTCGCGGTTCGGTGGTCCTGGGCGAGGACGTGCAGTCGTTCAACCTGGGGTATCTCGACCGCTACTGGCGCGGGACGGACGATTCGCTGGGACTGAATGCCTACTATGACCGCTATGACTACGATGCGTACTTGCAGAGGACTCTGGGCGCGTCGGCGGAGATCGGGCGCCCGCTGACGGACCACTCGCGTGGTTTCCTTCGGCTTCGGCTGGAGAACGTGGACCTGAAGCGCGAGAAGGGTGACTTGGTGGAAGACATGGACGACTACCAGGTCGTGGCGTTGCGCGCGTTGTGGGCGCGCGACACGGTGGACAACCGTCGCTGGCAGACGCGCGGCTACCGGGTGACGGGCGGCGTGGAGCCGGGATACGCCCGCGACTGGATGCTGAAGTTCACGCACGACCTTCAGGCATATCGCGCGCTGGACAAGCAGGAGGACTGGGTCTATGCCTACGAGCACGGCGTGGGCTTTGCGCCGTACGACGCGGACCAGGTGGGCATTGGCGAGCGGTTCTTCCTGGGTGGCACGTCGTCGATGCGCGGCTTCAAGTCGCGCGGCATCGGCCCGAAGGACCCGGGCGTGGAGACGATCGGCATCGGTGGGTCGCTGAGCCTGCGCCAGCGCCACGAGTTGCGCCATCGCTTCAACCGGGTGATTCGCGGGCGCCTGTTCGTGGACATCGGCATGCTGGGCTTCGAGCCCGACGACTTCAACACGCCGCGCGTGGGCACCGGCACCGGCGTGACGCTGGACATGGGCGCGTTCTCGGTGGACGTGGATCTGGCGTATGCGGCGGTGAAGCGCGATCGCGACCGGACGCGCGTGCTGCATTTCCGCGTGCGGTCGAACTTCTGACGCGTGTGTTGGCCCTTGTTCCTCAACCATTCCGCGGGTTTCCAGGTTTTCCCATGAGATCAACTTCGGTTCGTTTATTGGTGGCGTTGCTGGTCGTGCCCATCGTGCTGGTCGCCGTTTCGCGCTCCTCGTCGCAGGAGCCCGCGACGCGGACGTCGACGGTGGGTTTTGTCGATGTGCAGGCGATCATGGAGCGCAGCCGCGCGGTGAAGGAAGTGTTGGACATCATGGATCGCGCGATGGCCGACGAGGTGCGCGTGATCCAGGAGAAGGAAGCGCGGTTGTCGAGCATGCGCTTCGAGTTCGAGCGGCAGGCGGACCTGCTGGTGCGCGAGGAGCGGGAGAAGCGGCGGCTGGAGTTGGGGGAATTGCGCGACGAGATCGACCGCCTGAAGTTTGAGTTGGACCGGAAGTGGAAGGCGGGAGAGCGCCAGATCGAGCCGCTGCTGGAGAAGATCATGGAAGTGGTCGCGGACGTGGCGGTTCGCGAGGGATACGAACTCGTGGTGCGCGGCGAGGTCGTGATCTACGGGCGCGAGTCCGTGAACCTGACGGCGGCGGTGGTGACGGAGCTGGACGTGCGTTCGCCGGAGGTGGTGGAGATGTTTCGCAATCTGGCGCCGCTCGCCCCGCCGACGCCGGGCGCGGAGGCGACGCCCACGGCGGCACCCGCCGGACCCCGGCAACCCCGGGAGATCCTTCCGGCGATTCCCTGATCGGGTTGACGCCCCGGCGGCATGCAAGTGAAAGACTGCGCGGTTCCCGGTTGGCCAACCCCTGTCGATGAGTGGACGAGCGAGTGCCCTATGACGACGAGAACGCCCTGCCGCCGGACGGTTGCCGCGCCTGTCGTCTTCGAGGGGGTGGGTATCCACACGGGTGCGCCCTCGCGGCTGACGGTGGAACCGGGCGCGTCGGGAGAAGGGATCCTGTTGCGGCGGGGCGGGGATGATCGCCCGGCGCTCGAGGCGCATATCCGTCATGCGGACGGGGCGGCTTCGGACCGGCGGACGGTGCTGGTGGGGCCCGAGGGGCAGCGGTTCGAGCAGTTTGAGCACCTGATGGCGGCGTTTGCGGCGCTTGGGATCAGTGATGGGCGGGTGACCTTGGAGGGTCTGGAGCCGCCGTTTCTGGGGGGCGGGAGTCTGGAATACGTGGTGGGATTGAGGTCCGGGGGGGTGCGGGACGACCGGGAACGGCCGTGGGCGCCTCTGGAAGTCGGGGCCCCGACGCGGGTGGAAGAGGAGGGTGCGGAGATGGTGGCCATGCCTTCGGACCGGCTTTTGATGACCTGCTTTGTCGAGTTTCCGGGGACGGTGGTGGGGTCGATGGGATCGACTCTGGAGGTGACGGCGGAGAGTTTCGAGGAGGAGGCCGCGGCGGCACGGACCTTTGCCTTCAAAGGAGATATCGAGCGCCTGTGGGCGGCGGGGCTCGCAAAGGGGGGGACGCTGGAGAACGCGTTGGTGTTCGACCAGAATGGGTATGCAAACGAGTCGCTGCACTTTCCCGACGAGGTGGCGCGGCACAAGATCGTTGACCTCCTGGGGGATCTGGCGCTCATTGCCCGCCCGCTGCGCGGGCATTTCTGGGCTTGGCGCGCGGGGCATCGCGCCCACATTGCGTTTGCCAAAGCATTGGTCAAGGAGTGGGAAACCAAGTGACCGAATTCATCTACAAGCCGCCTTTTGGCATCGACATCATCCAGCGGATCATTCCGCATCGTTACCCGTTCCTCTTGGTGGACGGGATCACGGAGCTGGGGCATGACTTCGTGCGGGGTTACAAGAACCTCTCGGCGAACGAGAGCGTGTTCGCGGGGCATTTTCCCGGCGAGCCGATCTACCCCGGGGTGTTGCAGATCGAGAGCATGGCGCAGGCGGGTGCCTGCTGGATCCTGAACCGGCAGGGGCACGAGGGCAAGATCGCGTACCTGTTGACGGTGGATGCCGTGAAGCTGCGCCGACCGGCGAGGCCGGGGGATCGTCTGGAACTTTATGGGGTGATCACGAATCTAAAGACCCGAACGGGGAAGCTGACCAGCCGGATCACGGTCGGCGAGACACTCATCTCGGAGATGGAGATTGTCTTTGCCCTGGGGGATGGTCCGAATGGCAACGGGCGTTGATGAATGGTCCATGTCGCACTCCGCCGGAGACGTGATGCCCGCAGAACCCACGTTCAAGGATCTTCATCCCGAACCCGCGCGGGCGCTGCCCGAGGTGATGGGGCTGATTGCGGGCGAGGGGGATTTCCCGATCCTGTTGGCGCAGGGCGCGCGCAGCGCGGGCGTGCGGTTGGTGATCTTTGGCGTGGCGGGCCTGGCGAGCGACCGGCTGGAGGACGTGGCGTGGAAGTTGTACACGCTGCGGCTGACCGACTTGTCGCGGTTGTTCGAGCTTTGCCGCGAGCATGGAATCCATCACCTGACGATGGCGGGGCGCGTGCCGCACAAGGTGCTGCTGAACCAGTTGAGCCTCGATCCGCGGGTGCTCAAGGTGCTCGGCCGCCTGCGCAACAAGAAGGCCGATTCGATCCTCAAGGCGGCGACGGAGGAGATCGAGTCGGAGGGGATCGAGGTGTTGGATTCGACGTTGTTCCTGAAGTCGACGATGCCGCCGCCGGGATTGCTGACGCGGGGGTGCCCCGTCGATGCCGAGACGATGAAGGACATCGACTTTGGCTATCCGATCGCCAAGGAAATCGCGCGGCTGGACATTGGGCAGACGGTGGCGGTGAAGAACCAGATCGTGGTGGGCGTGGAAGCGATCGAGGGGACCGATGAGTTGATCTTGCGCAGCGGCGCGCTGGCGGGGCCGGGGGTGACGTTCGTGAAGGTTTCCAAGCCGTTGCAGGACATGCGGTTCGACGTGCCCGTGGTCGGAAAGACGACGATCCAGAACCTGATCAAGGTGCAGGCGCGGGCGCTGGCGGTGACGGCGGGAAAGACGATCTTCCTGGACAAGGAAGAGTCGGTGGAATTGGCGACCCGGAACCGGATCAGCCTGTTTGGGTTCCAGGAGCCGGGGTTCCGCGCGCCGGGCAGTTGATCGCGTTCCCTCTCGTGGTCCAAGGCGCGTCAGGCACGGCGCCTTCGCGTGTTCTCGCCGATGATGGCGCGATAGGAGTCGCCGACGCGGCGGATCATCTCCTCGCGGGCGAAGCGGGCGAGGGCGCGCTCGCGGCGGCGCAGGCGCGTGTCGTCCTCCTCGGGGAGCGAGCGGACGTTTTCCGGCAGGGCGGATTGCCACGCGCGGCGGTTGCCGGCGGGGAGGAGCGTGCCGTCGTCCGGAAGGATGACCTCGGCGTGGGCGCCGACGTCGGAGGCCAGAACGCGTGTCCCGCAGGCGAGGGCTTCGGCGTTGACGAGGCCGAAGGCGGGTTGGCCCTGCTCGGCGTTGAGAAAGAGGTCCGCGCAGGCGAACCATGAGGGGAGGAGTTCGGCGTGGACGCGTCCGATGAAGTGAATGCGGGGGGCGTGGGGGGATTGGCGGGCGAGGTCCTTGAGGCGTCCGGTGTCGGGGCCGGAGCCGCCGATGACAAGGGTGAAGGGCATCGAGGCCGGGAGTGACCGGAGGGCGGCGAGGAGGGTGGCGAAGCCCTTGACGCGTTCGTGGCGCCCGACGGCGAAGAGGAGCGGGCCGTCGGGCTTGACGGTGGGCAGGAGGCGTCGGCGCAGGCCGAGGGCCTCGGCGCGGGAAAGGAAGGGGAAGGGTGTGGTTTCGAAGCCGAGGGGGACGATGCGCGGCTGGAGCCGGGGGTTCTCGCGGAGGAGTTCCCGACGGGAGAAGTCGCTGTCGACGATGAGGTTGGGGTGCCGGGCGAGCATCGCGCGCCAGAGGGGCCAGGTGGCGATGCGGTGCTTGTAGCGCCACAGGTTGGCGAGGGTGCTCGGGAGGCGGCGGCGCTCGGGATGGCGCGCGTCGAGGGGCGTCTCGTTCCAGTGGGTGCCGTGGATGGTGCCGACGACGGGGCAGGGGAAGCCGGTCTGGCGCGAGAAGGGGTAGAGGGCGAGGCCCTGGGTGTGGACGATGTCGAAGGCGTGCTTGCGGTGGAGGCGAAGGGCCTCGGGCAGGGCACGGCGGAAGAAGGCCAGGTCGTAGGCGGCGGGGCGGGTGCCGATGTGCGTGGCGGAGGCGGCGGGGGGGAGCGGGGTCAGGGGGCCTTGGGCGGGGAACGGGGTGGTGAGGAGGTGGACTTCGTGGCCGGCCAGGGTGAGGCCCGCCGCGAGGTCGTGAATGTGTTGTTCCATGCCGCCGGGCCGGTGCGCGGGGAATGCCCGGCAAACCAGCAGGACCCTGAGGGGGTTGGTGCTCATGTGGGGAGTGGATCCCCGATCAGACGCGGGCGTTGGACCAATAGGAAGCGAGGTCGCCGGTCTGGACGCTGTCGTCGAGGAGGATGAGGTCGAGTTTGGAGAGGCGCAGGCGATTGACGATCTCGTAGTGGGGCGCGGTGGCCTTTTGGCTGAGGATGAAGTCGATGCCGGGCTTGGCAAGGTCGCGGTTGGGGATGAGGACCGGCTGCTCGACGACGTCGACGGCGGCGTGGTCGAGGTAGTGCCGGAGGGTTTCAAGGGGGTTGGCGGAATCCACGGCCAGGAGGAGGGAGAGCTTGTTGTTATCGCCGCTGGCGACGACGCGATAGACGGCGGGGATGCGTTCGGTGGACTTGATGGCCATGGGGTGCGTTCTTGTTTCGGGAGTCGAGGCCGGCGGCGAGGGCCGCGCAACCCGCTGTGGATTGGGGGAAAGGGGCGCGAGGGGCAGGGGGGTGCGTCAAGCGGAAGGTCGCGTGGCGGATCGCCGCGTTTCGGCCGGATGGAAGAAAGTGGTTGACCGCCGGGGGAGACGGGGGGATTTATCACCTATAAAGGATATGTACTGTCTAAATTATAGGAAGATCGATGGGCCACAACGCGATGTGGACGCGGCTGGAGCGCAATTGGATGGCGGACGCGGCGTTGGTGCCGGGGTTCGAGCCTTCGCAGGTGACGGCGGTGCGGCTGCGGCACACGCCGTCGGGCGATCCGATGCTTGGGGGCGCGATCTCGTTCAGCAATTCGATCACGATTGAGGAGAACACGCTGGGCCCGGGCGTGGTGGGGCATCTGCTGCACGCGCGCACGATCAGCCCGGTGACGTTCGCGGCGGTTGATAGGTGGTTTGCCTATGATCAAGTCGGTTCCATTCTAGCCGAAACCGACGCGGACGGTGAACTTTCCGCGACGCATCATGCCGACGCGTGGGGCAACCGTCTGGAGGACTGGGACACGGGCGTGTGGGGGGGCTTGCGCGTGGGCTGGGCGCACAACACGAAGGAAATCGACGGACTGACGGACCTGACGTACATGTACCAGCGGTGGTACGCGCCCGAGACGGGCACGTTCCTCAGCCGCGCGCCGTACCCGCCGATGATGGAGCATGAGTATGGATTTGCGCTGAATGAGCCAACTACGTTTGGCGATGATGAGGGCGCATTTCCAAGAGATTTGGCAGGTTCGATTGCCCAGCAGGGTGATCTTGAATTAGTGAACCAGTACTATGGCGGTGATCACCTTCCCTATCACGTTCATGTAAAGAGCACTTCGCCTGAAGTACGAGATATAAAGGTTGGTCAGAATGGAAAGCCCTTAAAGGGGCAACCTGAATTAAATGCACGTGAGAAAGCATTCGTCAAGAAGAATATCAAATCGGTCCGAAAAACAGTAAAGAAAATCGAGAAACTTCATAGAGCGGGACGATTGCCAATAAAGGGACTTGCCGGATTGATCGTGTTGACCCCCGGTGCTGCCTTTGCTGATATGTATGGAGGCGCTGCGGTAGACGCCCTATCAAATGGTTTAGAGGTTTTGGCTCCAGATTGGACTGGTATGTGTCCTTTTGACGTAGCGCCGGCTTCTGCAATAGGCGCGATGAATAACACTCGCGTGCTCGACGCAATCGGTGGTGACGTATATATTAGGGCGGACTGGTCACTATGGTGAAGTCGGAGCTTCTGGACCATCTCGAAGAAGTGATCGCCCGGGTGCCTCGTGCCGAGGAAGTCGAGCGCTTCCTTCGCGACGAGTTCTCGGAGATTCGCGCCTTTCTTCGCTGGGCCAGACAGGATGGTGATGAGCCACGGGATCCGGCCTTGAGTGATCGGGTTCTTGATGTGATCAATTGGGTTGGCTCTGTCGTGCGCGAACTTGATCCGCGAGGGGAGGCCTTGGAAACCATTTTCCGGGCTGCGGAAGTGGGGGCCGAAGATTGTGCGTACCTTGGCGATCTCATCGCTTCCAACCAGTATCTCACGGGGATGCAGTTGGCTCGCCTGCTCTCCCTGACTTCAATCCCATGGTGCCCCCTCTCGCATCGGGGAGCTCCGGTGGTGCTCGAGGACTCACCGCCGGTGGGGAATGGAAACGGCCGCAGGCGTGATCACGAGTGGCTGTTGTGGGCGTGCGCTTGGTCCTGGTTTGCCCAGCGTGACAATGAGAGGGATCAAGTCGACTCCCGGGGCGAGCGAATCGGATTTCGTGGAGGCTCTGAAGAGGCTGTTCTCACCCTTGGGCTTCGTCTCTATCGTGACGGATGTGCTGGTCTGATGTCCTTCGAGGAGTTTCTGGAGGTCTTCGGATCGCGGTCGGTCTGGCTGTTGGAGACCCTCAAACGAGAAGTGCCCGCCAACAGTGATCTGCATCTGACGTTGAGGAGCTTTCTGGCGAGGCAACCTTCGCGATGAAAATGGAATTGTGCGCCAACTCTTGGGTGAAATCGTTCATAAATGGGATGTCAAGGCACACGCCGTCGGGCGAGGCGATGTTGGGGGGCGCATTGACGTTCTCGAATTCGATCACGATTGAGGAGAACACGTTGGGCCCCGGCGTGGTGGGGCATCTGCTGCACGCGCGCACGATCAGCCCGACGACGTTTGCGGCCACGGACCGGTGGTTTGCCTACGACCAGGTGGGGTCGGTGATTGCGGAGACGGACGCGGACGGGGAGCTGGCCGCGACGCATCATGCCGACGCGTGGGGGAACCGGCTGGAGGATTGGGACACGGGCGTGTGGGGGGGCTTGCGCGTGGGCTGGGCGCACAACACGAAGGAGATCGACGGACTGACGGACCTGACGTACATGTACCAGCGGTGGTACGCGCCTGAGACGGGGACTTTTTTGAGTCGGGCACCGTATCCGCCGATGATGGAGCACGAGTACGGCTTCGCGGCGGAGAATCCGGTGAGTTTGGTGGATCCGAGGGGGGAGCAATACTCTGAAGGGTACTTTATGCCGGAAATGTGGCATGCGTCCTTTGCACCTCCTTCGGAAACGCCCCCACCGTCTCAACCTAAGAATGAAGACTGTTCATCACCATCACTTCCGCCGTTACCTGAATGGCACGATCAATGGGCGGAATCTAATTGGGGATACCCCCCAATTCCAAGTGATCTCCCCGATGACTTTCTTGCCCCGAAGCCGCCTAGCATTTTTGGCCCAGAGGATGACTGGATCACGCCAGAAGGCTGGGATCAAACGCTCGAGAATGCCCTTCTAGCTGGAAACGCAATTGCTGTTGGGGGAGGCGTAGCATTAGCAGGCGGTAATCTAGCTGGTGGCGTGGTGATGGCAGTTGGTGCTGGCGTCGTTATTGCTTCCACAGTGGGTATTTGGGTTGATGGCTATATTGCACCCTAGCTGGTCTCTCTCTACTTGTGAGAGAGGATTGAAAGATTGAATGTCCATTGTTGGAGTTTTCGGATGCAATTCAGCAACAGTGCACTCCTCTTCTGCTCCCTTCCCTTAGCGAGCATACACCCTCTGTACTTCTTCTCAGGGCTCTTCCGCAGGCCTCTTGTCTCAAGAGAGTTTTTGCTAGAGATCCAGTGCACACCCAATGCACCTGAGGCCATAGTACACTATCCCCTTTCATCCAAGATGATGGTGTTTGGAGCGGTTGTGTGCATCAGCTTGCAGTGGCTGTTCTGTTTCATGACGCTAAAATGGGCTGGGAGCCCTCTTGGGCTTGTGATTTCTGTGCCGTATGCTTGCATCGCTGCATTCTACTACTCAGAGGCGGTTTTTTCAGACAAGATCTCGGCCATTCGGGCCTCATATTGGATTTATGGCAAGTCTCAGGATTATTCGGGAAGGAATGAATTGCCGACCGATACCGGGAAGCGGTGGGGTATTACCCGTGTTGGCAGCCTTGCGGTCGGAAAGGCGAGTGCCTTCCTCATTATCTACTATATGCTGTGTGTAGTGTTCTTTGGTCTCATCAGGCCCAACCTCAACTGGCCAGGGGTAAGTCCCGCTGATGGATATATTGCGGTACTGGGGAGTGCATGTGCTCTTGCAGTAATTGGGTGCTTGCTCAGACGCGAGCGCATGAGAATCATGCGAATGGCAAAAAGTTGAATTCCATCGACAATCCCTCTTCGACATCCACCACCTGAAGTGGTAGCACCTTGACCATCGGAGTCGGCGGCACCGCAGGGGATTTCGACCAACAGGACGGAGACGACAACCCGATGTGGACGCGGCTGGAGCGGAAGAAATGGATGCCGGGCCCCATGCCATCGCATGGGGGTGCCGCGCACCTGCCGCACGCGCGCACGATCAGCCCGGTGACGTTCGCGGCGGTTGAAAGATGGTTTGCCTATGATCAAGTCGGTTCCATTCTCGCGGAGACGGATGCGGACTAATGGCACAGTCATCATCTGGACTTCACGGCAAGATCTTGATCAGGCTGATCGTCTATCTCACAGCCACGTTCATTGCGGTCATGATTATGGCAAGCGTTGTGGGGATGAACCTCTATGTCTGGCTTGAGGAGCAGCAGGGGAACCGGCAAGTCAAGATGCCCGACTACATTCAGGTGAACGAGGTTGGAGACTTGGGTCTGGGCCTGACGGACGAGATCGACCTGGCGGGGGCAACGCATCGGTGGTGCTATTTGCCGGTCCTTTCCAGGGAAGTTGACTGGCCTTTGGTCCTGGTGTCCGGGGGTAAAATTGCCGCGAGGCTCTTGCCGGTTGATCGATTGGGCGATGATGACAGGGAGCGGAGTGAAATCCTGAGGAGGAAGGCCGAGAAGGGCGCGTGGATTTCCGATGATGGCCTCTACGTTCTTGATTTTGAGTTCATGGAAATTCCAATCAATGAAGCGGCACGGGCCGATCTGGAGGAACTGTTGGAGGTCAGCAGCAAGTGGACGCGCATGAAAGTCGTGCGGGACGAGGGGGAATAATGGTGCCGCACTCGCGTTCCATCCGCCAAACGGCGGGCGGGATTGCCCGGAGGTCTGAAGGAAACGCAGAAGGGTTTGAAGGGATTGGCAAAATGAGAAGGAGCCACTTGCTTTCCCTCACCTCTTGCCTTTTGGCAAGTGTCTGTCTGATATTCGCCATTGCCTGCGGTCCGGATGCGACTCCCCCATCCGGACAGCAGGTAGCTTCTCCGACACCGGCCAAAAACCCAGGCGTCGCCGGTTTCCGAGAAGATCTGCGCATGGTCTCGCACAAGACTTCAGGCGAGACCAAGCTGCTTGGCGGTCTGCCTGCGGGGCTGAGCATCGGACTATCGGCTCCCAGAGATTTCATCCAATGGCATTACACGCCCGAGAGAGTGCGGGGGGACTTGATCGCCCTTGTGGCCCTTGATTCCGAGACAACCCTTCGGATGTACGGCCTGTTGATGCACTTGCCGGAGAACGCGGTCGAACTTGACGATGAATTGCTTTATTCTCTCCTCAACAACGCCTTCAAGGAATCGGGGTTTCTCAAGACATGGATCGATCCCGTCCGCGAAGGTGAGTTGATTTCGCTGGGCGAGCGCACGGGATTCTATGAATTCGGGATCTACAAGGGGTATGCCGGTGATGACTCGCCAGACTTTACCGGTGCCCAACTTCTCATTCTGGACAGGGAGATTCGGGCAGTTGTTCGACTGATCATTGTCCCTTCGGTGGAGGACAGTAACCCCGAAGAAGCGGTGAAGAGCTTTCTTGCCAACATAGAGTCGATTGCACTGGAACTGGATTATCTTCCGTTCATTGAGCCTGATTCCGAATGAGGCGATGTGCGTCCGCGTTGAGTGGGCTTTACGCCCAGCAGGTCGAGGAGGCTTTGAAACCATGAGACTGCCAACCTTTTTCAGGAGCGGGATGACGTTTTGCCCCGGCGACAACCTGGGGCGGCTTGCGGTAGCCGTTTGCCTGCTCGCCCACCTCAACATGCCAGCCGTTCCGGCCGCCGAGTCCGATTTGCACGGCCGCTTCGTAGTGGTTGATCAAAAATCGTTGGCGTCGTTCTTTGGGGACTCCCCACAAAGCCTTCCTGATTTCCGGTATTCGGCGTTCTTCGCCTGGGGCTCGGAGAGCGTGGTTCTGGTCAGGTCTGAGGGACCCGCGAGCGAGGCGAGAATTCGGATACTCCGTCTTGCGGCGGAGGGCGGCGATGTCACGGTGCAGGAGGAGTTGCGCACACCGGTCTCGGTGGGATTCTCCCTGGGGAGTATCGAGTCAGTCCGCAAGGCGGTGGATGACATCACGACTCGGCAGGCGTTCGAAGACCTGAGCAGACGGTTGAGGATTGGCGACCCGTATCGCAGCACGCACCTTCTTTGGAGTCATGCATCCGCACGCGCAGCAGAACCGGCATTCGGGAAAGTGATCTCTGACACCCTTGTCCTGATTGATTGGGATGACCTTCTGTCCGCTTACGCGGGGAGGCTCAACGAAGGTTCCCGGACTTCATCGGGCTGGGCGATCAACGATGGCATCCCACGGAACCTGTCGGCCGTTGAGAACAAGACGCACGTCGCTTTCACTTTCATGGAAAAGACCGACGATGGCGGGGTTTGGCGTCTCCCGCTCATTCCGATCAGCAATGGGAATGGGGAAACCCGATGGCTCGATGAGATGATAGCGGAGACCATTCCGAACCGGGAGGGGAAGGTTCTCCGGCTGGTCTCCATCGACTCCGACTCTCGATTTGCGCTCCTTCTGTCGGACTATGCGCAACCCGACATGATCGCCGCCCTGTCCGATCCGGCATCCCTTTGGTTGATGGATTTCGAGGCCGGCGATGCAAGCCGGATAGAGACAAGCTGGTGGACAAGATCGCGGTCAGATCGCATTCTGCCGTCAACCGAAGCGGTTACCCGCATCCTCGCCGCCAGCGGGATCGAATACGAGGCACTTCAGATTCACCCGTCCAATGTGGAGAGCCATCAAGCACGCGCAGGGGAAGCGCGCGCCCGACGCGACGGCGACGACAACCCGATGAGACGCCCCCCTCAATAATTGGCCGCTTTGACTTCAGCCTTCGGGCCGATGTCCAGGCTCGTGATATCAATGAGGTACTGGGTGATGAAGCGTTCGCCCGGGGGCGAGTCTCGCGACGAGGAAATGGCCAGCCACTTGCCGTCGGGAGAGATGGACGGCATCCCATCAAAGGCATCGTTGAAGGTGAGGCGCCTTTGATTCGTGCTCTCGTAGTCTCCGAGAAAAATCTCGTAGTTGCGGCCATCGAGGATTTTGGCGAAGACATAGTGCTTTCCATCAGGAGCCGGGAACGGGGCCCAGTTGGTCCCCCCGTCATTGGTCAGTTGGACAAGGTCCGTTCCGTCGTCGTTGATGGTGAACAACTCCATGGGGGTTGGCCAGCGAGCAGTTGGTTCCTGCTGCTTGCGAACCTGATCGGCCGTCTTCCATGCGCGGAAGAGCAGCTTGTTGGTTCCATGGACATACTGGACGCCACCCGGTTCCCATCCCTCGAAGTTCGTGATCTGCTTCTCGCCGGTCCCATCGACGCGACTGCGCCAGAGGTCCATCTTGCCATTCACCTGACGCCCGAAGACGAGGTACTCGCCATCACCGCGCACCGTGACCTCGGCGTCGTAGTACAGATTGTTCGTCACGCGATGCACTTCGGATCCATCGAGGTTGGATGTGTACAACTCGGCTCCTTGTGGGTAATCCCAGGACACCGACCAATCGCCCGGGGGAACGTCCGGGTGGTCCTTCGTCGACGTCCAGACGATTCGCTTGCCGCCGGGCAGGAAGAACGCGCAGGCGTCCTTGCCCCGATCGTTCACTTTCACGATGCCGGTCCCATCAATGTTGAGGACGTAGACCTGATAGTACTCGTCCCCCTCGCGCTTTGCGTTGCCGATGAGCCTTGTGCTGTCGGGCGAAAAGTAAAACTCCGCGGCCCGGCCAAGGTTTGGGATCTGATGAATGGGAAGCCACTCTTCCGTCTGGCCGGCATTGAGAACGATGGGCTGGCTGTGGACCACGCGGCCGATGAGGGTGGGATCCGGCACTGCGAGCGCCGTGACCGGTGCCAGCGACAAGACACTCGCCGACAAGATCGCCGAGGCCACCCCCTTCATCCGCCCATGCCGGCGGGGGAAGGGTCGGCAACGCATTGCGAGGTTAAGAACAATCATGCTACTCTCCTTGTGATTTGATGAGGCGGCGAGTCGAGAACGCTGGTTGCAGGAATCTTTTGCTTTCGCCGAGACCGCTCCGCCGGAATGGCCTCGGGTATCTGGCGGGCCTACAATCTCCCCGGGCCGGGGCGAATGATGTCTCCCTCGCTGATCGTCCCATTTGTGGGATCGTAGGATCCCCGCTCGAGCGCATTGGTGGGAATGGCGAGGGGATGGATCGTGCAGATGCCCCCGAAATTGTAGTTCCCGTCGGGACCACGACCCGCAACAGTGTAGAGCGTCTTGGCGTACTCGGGCAGAAAGTCATCCCGCCCGAGGTAGATATTGCCTGAGACGTAAGCGTACCAGTTCTGGCCGGCACCGGCGAAGTTCGCCGTGCTGTACTGGAAGAACAGATCCACGGGAACAGAGGTAATGTAGGCCACGGGCGTGGTCAGGGGGACGATGCGCTCGGCAAGATTCTGATAGAATCTTGCCGGATAGTAGCTGTTGTTGTCGATCCTGTACGCCTCCAGCGCCGTCGCAAGCGTGCGCAGATCCGTCTCCGTGCGGGCGACCTTGCTGCGCACCTGCGCTTGCAGGAAATTGGGGACCGCAATCGCCGCGAGAATGGCGATGATTGCCACGACGATCAACAACTCGATCAGCGTGAAGGCGCGCAACGGCGCTGTGACCACCGACGGGCCCGGGATGGGGTGGCGGCCGTGCATCATGTGGAGGGATGTTCTTCTCATTGGTGCTCCTCGGTCGTGATGAATGAAACCGGCGGCAGCGTGGCTGGTATCCCCGGAGACGGAGGTACCGTCACTGCGCTTCCTGGTCCTCGCGCCTGGTCCTGATGACGATGTCGGCTCGTCCCTTCACGCGAGACTTCGGATTGGGATCGAGTTGAATCGTGAGGATTCGCAGGTCTGGGTTGACGTGACGCAGTTCCCGGGCGATGCCGCCATGCTCTTCGATGTGGAACCCACCGACGACATGAAAGACTCTCGGAGTGCCACTGCCGATCTCCCTCAGGATGCTGTCAGCCATCGTGCCGTTCCAAAGTTCCTGGCTGCGGAGGAAGGACTCCACGTTTTCATCGCTCAAGGAGCCGGGAGGCGCCCCATGCTCGATCGCCGCCGCCTCCATTTCTGCGCGGAACAGCTTGCGCTCCCTGCGCGACGGGCTTGAGCGGGGAAGTTGATAATAATCCCGTTCCGTTGAGTCCACGTTCTCCAACGAGTCGTACCCACCCTCCCGTGCCAGGCGAGCGAGCCGCCGGGGCACGTTGGAGCCGATCACTCGCGAGTTGTGACGGGCGGCCGTGTCGATGAGTGGATGATACCACTCCACCCAGGTTCCCGGTCCCTTGATGTCGGCTGTTCCGGTGAGTTCGACGAACTCCGAGGTGGAGAGGGTGCCCTGCAGGTGCTCATCAATGTGCGTTTGCTGGTCGCGATGGAGGAACTCCAACGACAACGTGGTGTCGGGATGAAGATCCAGAAGGTCGCCCAGCAAGTCGTTCTTGATTCGATGCCCCTCGGCATCCTCGTGGTCCTCGCCAACGAGGATCACCTGCGCCCACGACGAGGCCGCCAAGACGTCTGGCCATTCGATCTGCCGGCCGTCCTCCCCCCGTGCAATGAAGAGGTCCGCCGGATCGGAGTCCGGATGATTGCTCACCACCTTGGGGAGGCGTTCCCACTCAAGCAGGGAAGGGGACTTGTATGTCGTGCAGCCGGACATGGCGATGGCAACCAAGGCAGACAGGAGAATGGTGGTGTGACGCCCACGACACTCGGTGGAGTGATCGGGCCTCTCACAATATGGAGCTGGATCGAAGTCCGAACGGGGCATCGTCGAGGCAGTGTTGTTCATGCAGCCTTTTGTGAAGTACCGAATCATTATGCGCCCTATCGTGAGATGCCGTGGCGAAGCTCGCTTGGGAGTGACGGTTGTGTGGGAGTGCCACTACCGTCTGGCGGCCGGGATGATCACCGAGTGATGGGTGTGCCCATCGCGGGTGTAGGCGAACGACGTCTCTTGCCCTATCTTGACGTCTTCGAGGGCGGCGGTGAACTCGTGAATGTTGGCAATGGACCGGCCCGCGAATTCGACGATTATGTCGCCCTCCCGCAAGCCGGCGGTGGCGGCGGGCGATCCGCCAATGACCCCCGACAGCCTCAGCCCATTCACTTCGGCCGTGAAGTCGGGGATTGTGCCCGTGAAGGCCCGCCTTCCACGCCCGCCCCCTCCTGGCCCCGAGCCCTGCCGCTCGACTTGCACGAAGGCGACGCGTTCGGGAGCATTGGCCACCTCGAGGGCGAGATGGCTGGTGAACCGGGCCACACGCTCGAGATCGGCATAGTTGATCTTGTCGGCGGTATCGGTGGGCCGGTGGTAATCCTCGTGGCTTCCCGAAAAAACGTGAACAACGGGGACCCCGGCAACGTAGAACGCCAATGAATCGGAAGAAGTATAGGGGTCGGACGTCTTGCTGAGGTCAAAGCCCACGGGAACATTCGCCAAATCAACCAAGCGATCCCAATCGGAACTGCTGCCGACACCAAGGACCGCCAATTTGTTCTCCACCACCCGCCCGACCATATCGAGGTTCAATTTGGCCACAATCTGGTCGGTCTTGATCACGCCAGACCGGACGAATGCCGTGGAGCCAAGGAGCCCGATCTCCTCACCCGTCCAGAATCCAAGGAAAACCGGTCGTTTGCGCTCGCCAGACCCTGCCAGCACCTGCGCCGCCCCAAGAACTCCGGCAACACCGCTGGCATTGTCGTCTGCCCCGAAGTGGGCATGGCCTCTCTCGCTATCGCGGGCCAACGAGTTGGAGACAAAATCGCCTTTGCCCAGGTGGTCGTAATGGGCGCCGATGCCGACCCATTCGTTCGCGATCCGATTGGGTCCCGTCGCGGGAAGATAACCGACGACGTTGTTCGCAGTTTTCCGTTCGCGATTGATGCGGGCATCGAGCGTGACGGTCACAGCCTCCAGCTCGAAGCCGGAGGCTGTCTCATCTCCCTCATCAAGGCGACGCTGCAGGGCTTCGATCTCCCCGATCGACTTGCCCGATGCCTCGAAGAGTTCTCTCGCCACCTGGCCGCCGATGCTCGCCGCGGCAATGTTTGATCCCACCAGCGCGGAATCAAACGTCAGGGGAACAATGTCCGCCCCCTCGGGATAAGCGGGGCCCGCCGTCACCAACAATCCGATCGCGCCCCGGTCGCGCGCATTCTGTGCCTTGGCGCGCAGTTCCGAGGGGCGCTGGGAGAGGATGGTCCGCTTTTCCTGATCGATGTTCTCGGGGTAATAGCGGAAGATCAGGACGATCTTGTCCTTTACGTCCAAACCCCGAAAGCTATCGTACGCAAATCCGGACTCGTCGGTTGTGCTGATGCCGTATCCCGCAAAGACCAGCGGCGCGGTGACCACCTGATTCTCCGAGAAGGAAAGCACCTGCACCTCCTCCCGCCCTGCAAACGCCCTTTCCCCCGGGGGATGCGTGAAGCTCAGGGTCGTCCCGCCATCGTTCAATCCAGCGGTGAACTCGAAAGGCTGAAGAAAGCCCTCAAGGCCGGGCAGTGGCCTGGCGCCGATTTCCTGCAATCGTTGGACAATAAATTCCGCGGCGAGTTGTTCCCCGCGGCTCCCAGTCAATCTTCCCTCCAATTCGGGAGATGCCAGATACTCCCGTCCAGACAGCCGTTGAGTATCTGGC
>CAYTRP010000010.1:15071-19202 GCA_964440195.1 uncultured Candidatus Sumerlaeota bacterium | reverse complement strand
GGAGACTCGCCATGGGGGGGGGCGGCGGCGTGGCTTGCACGACGGGCTCCGTCAAGGGGGCAGGCGCGTATTCGGAGTCGGCTTCGTCGTGGGTGGAGATGTCCGAATGGGGCGTGGGGGCAGCCGCCGGCGCGGGGGCAAGAACCGGGGCAACGGCCGCCGGGGCTTCCCGATGGGTGGGAGGATCCTCCATCGGCCTGGTTGGGGGCGGCGTTGGCCTGGCGGGAGAAGGTTCCTCCGCTGTCTTGTTCAATTGGCCGACCGATCCGTATTGGATCAGGTTCTCGTCTTTTGCGGGTTCCGTAGTCTTCGCTTTCCCGTAGGGGGAGATTGGCTTTGGGATCACCGGAACGACCGGGGGAGTGGGAGTGCGTCGCTCCGCGGGCTTCTTGCGCGCAAAGAAGAAAAACCAGATCGCGGCAAGAAGGAAGACCGCTGCGGCGATGGCTCCGATGATCAATTCCATGGGCGTTGTGCCTCTTGAGGGTTGTTGTCTCGATGGCGCGGTGGGATCTTCCCGGTCGCCGCCGCCTTGTTGGTCAATCGTGGTGACCGCCGGAATGGGCTCTGGCGTCGGCGAGGGAGTCGGCGTCGGATTTCCCTCCGGCACGCCCAGGGCGATCTGCCGCTCCGCCTGCTCCTTCTGAACGCGCGCCGTTGAATTATTCGGGTCCAGGGCCAGAAGCTGGTCGGAAGCCTGAACCGCGGCGGCCCAGCGGCGCGCCGACATTGCCTGGCGCACTTCGAACGTCAGCCGCTCGATCGCCACCTCTCGGTCCTCCGCTGTCGCGGGCGCCGAAGGTTCCCGGGTTTCCCCTGCGGGCTGGGCCCAAGCCTGCCCAAGGGCGCAAATCGCCGCGACGGCGAGGCACATGGCCCCCGCTCTGGCTTGCCTCCGAAATCTCCGGTGCGATACGTTCATGGTCATCGCGCGGCTCGAAGCGAATCGAGGGCAGGATCTCAAGCCCTCTTCTTCGGGGCGGTTCATCTGTCACCTTCCAAGCACGACAACTTGAGACCCATGGGTACTGCAATGAAATTTCCCCCCTTGATCCTGCTTACATCCGTCCTCGCCCTCGCGAGCTTGTTCGCTGAACGGACCTCCATGGCACAGGAACCGGCGCCCACTCCAGCCGGGGCTGCTCCCGGCTCGACGGATGGGACCCACCGGCTCCCGCTCCGGATGGATGGCCAGGTTCTCGGGGAGGACGCCTCCGCCGTGATCCTGCTTCCCGGCACGGACTCCCGTCGCCTGTCCATCGAGTTTCCCGCCACGATGCCGCCCTCCGGGCCCGCCGTGCGTGACGACCAGCCGGGAGGAGTCAGCTACGCGATGCCCCTGGATGCCTCGGTCCGCTGGCACATCTCGGACGGCATGGCGGCCCCCAAGGGGCTGACGGTGATCGACTGGGTGCCCCCCGACGGCGGCAAGGCGGCCCAGGTGAACGCCCTCATCGAAGTCCGCCGCGTGGATGCCCGGGGAGTCGAACAGCAGCCATGGCGGGCCGAGGCGTCCGCGCGCTTCCTGACCGGAGTTCGCTTTGATCGCGACGGCCCCGGCGTCATCGGGGACTTTGTCGTCGGAGTTTATCCGAATGAATTCGCCGCCGACGCTCCCGCCATCGTGCGTCGCACGCCCGAAACCTATCGGCCACCCAGCCTGTTCTATCGCCTGGATCAGACCACAAGGGAGCTTGAACTTTCCGATCGGCTGACCCTCGGGAAGCTCTGTCCCCCGGTCATCGATTCCGGGACTTCGATCAGGTTTGTCGCCATCAACCCCAGGTTGGTGGGATTCTGGGACGCCCTTGGCCACGAGGTGGAATCAGCCGGCCGAAAGTCCGGGGCGCTGCGCATTCTCCGGGGCTTTGTTTCTCCCAACGAGCGCCAGCGCCTCGAACGGCTCGGCGTGCAACTCGCTTCCTTCACGCGGTATCAGTACGGCGATGCCTTGGCCGTGATCTACGACGAGGGAGGCGATTTCCGCATGGATGACCTCGACGGGGATGGGCAAATCACCGTCGGCGATGGGGAGATCGTGGCGGGATGGGCGCGCGCCGCCATGGCAAAGGCCGGGGTCTCCGGCGGTCTCGGGCTGGAAAGCTCCTTCGAGGGACCCAACCACATCGGAACCCCCTACGTCCACATGGACCTCCGGGGGGGAGGCATCGTCGAATGGCGCAACTAACGGCGAACGTCAGTCCCCGGACCACAGCGGCCAGTCAGGCAACCGGCCATCGAACAACAGGCCGCGAACACCCTCGCGCTCGGCGGCATTGATATTCGCGGCCAGGTCGTCGATGAGCAGAATGCGCGTGGGAGATGCTTTCACTTCTCCGGCGACGCGCGCGAAAAATCCCGGATCGCCCTTGGCCATGCCCATCTCGTAGCTGTAAAAAAGCGCGTCCCATCCTTCAAGAAGCCGTGGATGTTGGCGATGAAGCTGCGCGATGTGGGCGGCGTTCGTGTTGGAACAAAGGGCGATTCGGGCGCCATGCGCCTGCGCGCGGCGCATGGCCGCCTGCACGCCGGGGATTTCATCGAGGAAAATTTCGCTCCACGCCCGCTCGATGTCCTCAAGGGGCAGGTGCAGATCGAACCGGTCTCTCAATCGCTCCGCCAGCCAATGAATGTCGTGATGCCCCCGGTCGAGCGCATGACTGATGGCGGCGCCTTCCTCGGTGCGGAAGAAAAAGCCGAACATGTCCTCCTCCGACGGCGGGTTGGGAACGCCACTCAGTTGGGGATGCGACAGGATATTGTGAACCGCAAGCCGGTGATCGAAACGCACCAACGTCTTGCCGAGGTCGCACAAAATCCAATCGATGTCATGGGGTGTGAGCATGTGACCGCCTTCGCGGAATGGTCAGGCACCCTGCCGGGGGCGCGGAAGGCCGTCAATCCCCGCGTCTTCCCTCTTGTGTGGGGCCGTCACCTACCCGTTGGATGGGCCCATGAGCACCGAGGAAGTCGATCACAGCAGCCCCTATAGCCAACTGGCCCCCATCACGCCGGAAATCCGCCGCCGCGTGCGTCGCGCCGACCCGGCCATGACCGTCTCCGCCGGGCTCAGCATGGCGCAGGCGCCCCCCGGCGTGGAGATCGAGCGCGTGGCACCCGGTGGATTGGCGGCGCAGGCGGGCCTGAAAGCCGGGGAGGTTCTCCTCTCCATCAATGGCGAACCGGTCCGGGACACCATCGACTATTACTTTCATGGTGCCGACGAGGAGTTGGAAATCGAGGCGCGCGATTTCGAGGGAAACCTGCGCACCCTTCTGATCGAGAAGGAGAACCCCGAGCAGGATCTCGGCCTGGAATTGAAGCAATTCGTCACGCAGAACTGCGGCTGCAACTGCGTCTTCTGCTTCGTGCACCAGTTACCCGACAACATGCGCAAGTCCCTCTACGTGAAGGACGAGGACTATCGCCTCTCCTTCCTGCAAGGGTCGTACATCACCGGCGTGACACTCAAGCCCGCCGACCTCGAACGCATCGCCCGCCAGCGACTCTCGCCGCTCTACATTTCCGTCCACGCCATCGACGAGGAACTGCGCCGCTGGCTTCTTGGCATCAAGAAGGCACCCGCGATTCTCGAGGTGCTTGCCTTTCTCAAGAAGCACCGCATCCAGGTCCACACCCAGATCGTGCTGACCCCGACGCACAACGACGGCAAACAACTCGACCGCACGCTCGACACCCTGCTGGGCTTTTATCCGACGGTGCAAAGCATTGCCATCGTGCCCCTCGGCATGACCAAGTGGCGCGAGGGACTCCCCGATCTCCCCCCGGTGACACCGGCCTATGCGCGCGGATTCATCCGATCCCTTGAGCCGCGCTTGCGCTCGCTCGCGGAGAAGCATGGCGAGCCCATTGTCCTCCTTGCCGATGAATGGTATCTGATCGCCCGGCGCAAGGCGCCATCCTACTCCCGCTGGCCCGACCTGCCCCAGCTCGAGAACGGCGTCGGAATGGTCTATCATTTCTACAAGGACTTCGCGCAGGCGAAGAAGCTCCTCGCCGAAGTCCCCCCACCCGCGAAGCCTTGGCGCGTCGCCGCCATCACCAGCACGCTCTCCGGCCCCGTGCTGGATCGCATCCGCGCGTTGCTGGCGGAAACCGGTCACGCGCAAG
>CAYTRP010000010.1:9377-15061 GCA_964440195.1 uncultured Candidatus Sumerlaeota bacterium | reverse complement strand
CTCCCCACCATCAACCGCGTCTTCGGCGAAACGATCCATGTGACCGGCCTGCTGACGGGACAGGACATCCTGCGCACGATCCGCGACAATCCCGGCTACGATCAATACCTCCTGCCCGGCAACTGCATCCGCAAGTACGATCACAAATTCCTCGACGATATGCTTTACGAAGACTTGCAGGAGAAGACCGGCGCGCGCGTCAACGCGGTGCTGGGCGGCTCGCTGGATTTCGCGGAGACGATCCTTGAAGCGTCGGTAGGCTGGACGCATTCGCCGGTGAAGGAACATGCGTTTTTGGCGAGGCATTGGAGCAACAGTTGAGAGGATCTGCGCCTTTTCAAGCGTCGCTCCGTATTGACTCCGTTCTCGTTTTGGGCGCCCATTTTGCCCGGAGACTTGATGTGGTTGTTCCGGCCAACAGGAATATCCAAGTGAGAACCAAATGAGCGCCAAGAACTTCAACACGCAGAACGATACTTATCGCCAGTTGATGGGCAATGGGCTCACCTATCGGATTCCTCGATTTCAGCGCGATTACAGTTGGACGCAGGACGAGTGGGAGGATCTTTGGCTTGATATTCTCGGCACGATTCGGGAGGGCGGCGAGCCCGCGCATTACATGGGCTACCTCGTCCTTCAATCCGTGGACGACAAGACCTTCGACGTGATCGATGGACAGCAACGGTTGACCACGCTCAGCCTCATCGTCCTCGCGGCTCTTGGCAATCTCCAGCGCCTTGTGAGCGATTCGCGGGACGCGGAAAACAACAAACGCCGTCTGGAACAAATCCGGCAGACCTACGTGGGATATCTGGACCCCGTCTCCCTTGTGCCACGCTCGAAGTTGATCCTGAATCGAAACAACGACGGGTACTATCAGACTTACATAGTGCCTTTGGAAAAGCTTCCCCAACGGGGCTTCAAGGCATCCGAGCACCTGCTTCGCAAGGCGTTCGAGTTCTTCGACCGGAAGATTCGCGACTACTTGAAGAATGTTGGGCAGGACGAGGGCAGGGCCGTGGCGACCCTTGTCGAGACAATGAGTGACCGGTTGTTCTTCACGGTCATCACGGTGACGGACGAGTTGAACGCCTACAAGGTCTTCGAGACCCTGAATGCCCGTGGCGTCCGGTTGTCGGCGACGGACCTGCTTAAGAACTACCTCTTCTCGGTGTTGCACCGGGAAGGCCAGCATGAACACGAGATGAAAAGCCTGGAAGACCGCTGGGAGCGCATGGTCGGCCGCCTCGGCAGCGAGAGTTTTCCCGATTTTCTGAGGCTTCACTGGAACAGTCGACGGGCCTTGGTTCGTCAGGCGGAACTCTTTAAGGTGATCCGCGGCCATGTGCGAACCCGGGAGGAAGCCTTCGCGTTGATTCGCGACATGGAAGAAGACGTGGACGCCTATCTGGGGTTGACCAACCCTGAAGGTTCGGCGTGGCCTCCGGAGCTAAAGCGGCTCGCCACGACCTTGCGCACGTTCAATGTCCGCCAACCCTACTCCATGCTCATGGCGGCGAGAAAGTCTTTCGACGATTCCGGTTTCGAATCCGTCTTTCGCGCCTGTGTCGTCACCTCATTGCGCTACAATGTGATCGCCAATCTTGGCGTTTCCGAACAGGAGCGGACCTACAGCCAGACGGCGGTGGGCATCTCGCGCGGCGACATCTCCTCCGCGGGGATGGTCATCGCGGCGCTGGCGCCGGTCTATCTGTCAGACAACGCGTTCAAGGCCGCCTTCGCGGAGAAAACGATCAGGACGACCGACACGCGGAACCGCCGCGTTGTCCGCTATATCCTGTGCGCCATCGAAAAGCACATATCGGGGCAAGAACTCGACTTCGCCAGCCAGACATTCAACATCGAGCATATTCTCCCCCAGAATCCCGAGGAAGGCTGGGAAACCTTCTCCGACGAACAGGCGGAGTCCATGACTTTTCGGCTGGGAAATATGACCCTGATGGCCGTGGGCGCGAATGACGACTGCGGCAACCTTCCTTTCCACAAGAAGCGGGAATACTATGCGCGCAGTCCATTCACCATTACCCGGAAGGTTGCGGAAGAGAATGCCGAATGGACACCGGAACGCATTGCCGCCCGTCAAACGTGGATGGCAAACCAAGCAACGGCCATTTGGCGGGTTTCCCAACTCGCCTCGAATTCATCCGCGAATTCCGTCAATTGAAAACGGGGCGCGAACCTCTCGGTCCGCGCCCCGTGTTTCTTGTCATGGTGGATTCAGCCGGTGATCAGTTCGAGCCGATTTGCACGCGCACGAAGCCGGTCAGCTTGAGTTCAACGCCTGCCGACGCACCGATTTCCTTCACCACCTGCGTGACGGTCTTCGACGGGTCCTTGGCGAATGCCTGGTCCACCAGGCAGTTGTCCTTGTAGAACGACTTGATCTTGCCGTCGACGATCTTGGGGATGATCGCCTCGGGCTTGCCTTCGTTGCGGGCCATGGCGGCGAAGATCTCGCGCTCGCTCTCCAGCGTGGAACCGTCCACCTGGCTTGCGTCGAGGAACCGCGGCGAGAACGCCGCAATGTGCATGGCGACCTCGCGAAGCGCCTCGGACACGGCGGCCTTCTTCGCCTCGGCAATGTCAGGTGCCGCCGCCGAAATCAGCACGCCGATCTTGCCGGGAGGATGAATGTAACCGGAGACGACATCCCCGGCCACGAGGCTGTAGGCGCTCAACTCGATCTTCTCGCCAATCTTGGTGAGAATGTCGCTCACCGCCGCGGAGACGGTGCGGCCGTCTTCGAGCACGACATTCTGGAGATTCTCCAGCGTGTCGGTGTTCTTCGCCAAACCCGCCTTGGCTATCGAGGCGATCAGGGCGGAGAACTCCTCGTTGCGGGCGACGAAATCCGTCTCGCAGCTCAACTGGGCCAGCGTTGCACGGGCATGGTCGCGGGCAAGGGCCACGGAGACGAGGCCCTCCGAGGCCGTGCGATCGCTGCGCTTGGCGGCCTTCGCAATGCCCCGCTCGCGCAGGACGCGGATGGCCGCTTCCATGTCGCCGCCGGCTTCCTCGAGCGCCTTCTTGCAGTCGCTCATGCCGACACCGGTCTTGTCTCGCAGTTCCTTGACGTCTGTTGCGGAAACCTTGGTGGTCATATTGGAAAGTGGGTCCTTAGTTGGGATCTGGGAATTGGGGTTGGGATCAGGGGACAGGGCTGGGGAGTTGTTGAACCTCCCTTTTCATGGGCCCGAATGGCATCGTTTCCACCATTTCGTCCCATTTGCTCCATCCGTCCTGA
This sequence comes from uncultured Candidatus Sumerlaeota bacterium, assembly GCA_964440195.1. Lineage (GTDB taxonomy): Bacteria > Sumerlaeota > Sumerlaeia > SLMS01 > JAHLLQ01 > CAYTRP01. Next base: position 11,796 of record CAYTRP010000010.1, on the reverse strand, counting down.
TGAATCACGCTTCCGGCGCGACGGGTTCGGCTTCGGCGGCGGGCTGCTGGTACACGGCGAAGCGCTGCTCCAGCTCCTGGGCGCTCAGGGCAACCGGCTCGCTGGCGGCGGGGGGAGGCGTGTATCCCGTCGATCCGTCGCCAACAAGCGGGTCGGACTTCGAGGCGTTGAGACCCTCGCGGCACGCTTCGGCCACGGCACCGCACATCAACTTGATCGAGCGGATGGCGTCGTCGTTGCCCGGGATGACCCAGGTAACCTGGTCGGGATCGCAATTCGTGTCGACCACCGAGACCACCGGAATGCCCAGCGTGTTGGCCTCGCGGATCGCAATGGCTTCCTTGAAGGGATCGATCACGAAGAGGATGTCGGGGAGGCGCTCCATCTTCTTGATGCCGTCGAGGTTCTTGCGCAGCGCGTTCATCTCGCGCGTGTAGGCCGCCTGTTCCTTCTTCCCGTACAGATTGATCGTGCCATCGGCGAACATGCGCTCAAGCTCGATCAGGCGCACGACTGACTTGCGGACCGTGCGAAAATTGGTCAGCAGACCGCCAAGCCAGCGGTTGTTCACATAGTGCATCCCGCTTTCCTCGGCGGACTCGCGGATGATGTCCTTGGCCTGCTTCTTGGTCCCGACGAGCAGGACCTGCTGGCCTTCCTGGACACTATCGCGGATGAAGCGCATGGCATCGCGCAGCAGGCGCAGCGTCTTCTTCAGGTCGATGATGTAGATGCCGTTGCGTTCGGTGTAGATGTACGGCTTCATCTTGGGGTTCCACCGTCGGCTCTGATGGCCAAAGTGGACACCCGCTTCGAGCAACTGCTTCATGGTCACGCTGGACATGGGTGAGAGACCTCTCTCGTGTGGGTTTGTCCGCCGCGCCTTTCTTCTGGAGGCCTGACCCCGCTTGACTTACGGGGCACCCGGGCCGCCATCCGGACGCGTGAGGAGTTTGGCCCGCCCACCGGTCCATAAAATACCGGCGAAACGGGCCCGATTGGCTAGGTCTTGCAGGCCGGACGATGCAAGGAGAAAGGGTGCCAGAACCTTCCCCAATCAGGATATTCTCAAAGAACCCCAGGACGTTTTCAAGGGCGCAAGATTCCATGCTGCCCTCTTGGGCGCAAGGCGGCGGCACCGCAGGCGTGTTGGCCATACGTCGAGGATGCCACACGTCGAGAATGCCGCCGCCGGGCAGCAACGCGGAGATTGCGACTTTGAGAACGCCCTGGGGGCATCCCGCCAATGCCGTTCAATGGTTTTGGCTCAGAGTGACGCAACTTTCCCACACCAGAAGTGCCATCGTCCCAATGAACCCCGAATGGGATTCCGTATGATAGCCGTGGGTTGCGCGGCACGCGCTACCCACGGTCAACGGACGACACTGCTTCCTACCGCGAGGCGGTTGCGTAAAAAACGGCGGGCAAAAAAGCGAGACGTGAATCGTATACACGGATGCACAAACCATTGAACGGCATTGGCATCCTGCGTGTCCATCGAAGCCAAGCGGAGGTGGGCCCATGAGTCCCTTTCAAGGCACTTTCGCAGGACAAGTTGGGGCGAGCGGGGAGCCCAGACCAGCGTGGCCGCGATGTTCGCCTGCTTCTCCCGCAGCGGCAGCCAATCCACGACCCGGATCCGAAACCGCGCCCCCTGGGAGCGCCGGTCTCTGCACCGGCGGCACCACCCCCCACCAGTCAATCCCCCCAACGAGGAACGGAGAACGAAAGCCCAGAGACCGTTCGACGGATTGTGCGGAACTCTGTCGAGCGGGAATGCGAGATGGAGTCGTTGCCGGGCGCGCCTCCCGGATCCGCGAGACGCGTTCCTTGAAGACGGACGCATCTTGATTCTTTGCCAGTGCGCCGGCGGATACCCGCATCGTATCCGTGCCGGTCCGTGCGTATCCATGTTTGTCCATACGCCGGACAAAACACCAAGGCACCCCGTGAAGGTTTGAACGAAGGATTTGACCTTGCAGTCGACCGGAAACTCAGCCCGGAGGGCGGAATTTGAATCGCCCCGGGTGCAGCGAAGCGGAACCCGGGGTTGGCGACTTCCCAACGGCTGAGCCCCGCCGAGGGGCGACAGGACGCGCACGGCCTGATCGAATACATCAGGAACCAGTGAGGAGCACCACAAAGCCGAGACGTTCCTCGACAAATACCCAACTCGAAACCCCCATTCTATTTCATCCTTCTTGTTTCACTCTTCACCCTTCCGTCCCCCTTGTATGTTCCATCCGGCAGTTGTTTGAGACATCCCCCCGTAGTCGTCGTCATGGGGGGTCTGGGGGGATTACTCGCCTGTGGAACTGTGGAAAACCCTCATCGGACTTTCCTCCCGCACGCCATGCGGGAGGAAATCGGAAGGAGCGAGGGCCGGTGCCGGGGAACAGGAGGCGAACGCTGAGGGGGC
>CAYTRP010000010.1:0-9367 GCA_964440195.1 uncultured Candidatus Sumerlaeota bacterium | reverse complement strand
GTTGCAGACGATCACGAGCCGCGTGTCGGGCGTGATCGCGGCGAGTAGCTCGCCGAGGTCGTGGGTGTCTCCGTCGAGCGGGACCTGGATCTCGGTTTCCGAGTCTTCCGAGAATGCCCCCGGGCCGCCCTCGAAGCCGCCGTCGAATCCGGGGGGAAAGCCCTGCGGGGCGCGGCCGCGAAAGGCGCGCGGGCCGGCACCGGCGCCGGCGCCCATGTTGCCGAAGAGGGTCTCGAAAAAGTCGGAAAAGCCCCCGCCGGGGGGAAAGCCGCCGGCGCGGCCGCGCCCCGTGCCAAAGTCAAAGGAAGCGCCCTCGAATCCCGGCGGCGGGCGGAACTCCTGGCCCTGCTTCCAATTCGCGCCGAGCTGGTCATAGCGCGAACGCTTGTCGGGGTCCTTAAGGACTTCGTACGCTTCGTTGATCTGCTTGAAGCGATCCTCTGCCCCCTTGTCCTTGTTGACGTCGGGGTGAAACTTGCGCGCCAGGGTGCGGTACGCCTTGCGGATCTGCTCGGCAGTGGCGTCGCGGGCCACGCCCAGGACGGTGTAGTAATCTTGGAATTTCACGGCCACGGTTGATCGATTCTCCTGCGGATCCATCCGCCGCGAGATTAGGAGAGGGAGGACTCAGGCGCCACGGAAAATTCGGCGCGGGGAATGGGGGAAGGCACCAGTACGGTGCCTGGCGGTCCCAGAGGGGGTTGACTCACGGGCTGTTTCGCGCTGGGATGACTTTGGCGAGTCACGAGGGAGCCGATGCCGATGGTGCCGCACCAGATTGAAATCCCCCCGGGTCAGATCGCGGAGTTCTGCCGACGCAATGGCATCCGCCGACTCTCCCTCTTTGGTTCCATCCTGCGCGAGGACTTCGGCGCCGAGAGCGACGTGGACATGCTGGTCGAGTTTGAATCGGGCAGGACACCGGGATTGCTTGGGATGGCCGGTTTGGAGATCGAATTGTCCGAACTGATCGGTCGCAAGGTTGACCTGCGAACGAAAGAAGACCTGAGCCGTTATTTCCGCGACGAGGTCGTCGCCTCGGCAATCACCCAGTATGATTCCGAGACCTGACCAGATCCGGGTTTGGCACGCTCACTGGTGCTTGCGCTCGAGCCAGATGCGATAGTCGCGCGCATCAAGCCCGCTGTCGGCCAGCGCCCCCTTCAGGGCTCGCACCCGTGGCGTGAGCTCCTCATCCGCGGCAGGGGATACTTCGTCAAGAACACGAAAGTAGTCTGCGACCATTTCTGAGACGGTCTTGCCTCGGAGCTTGGCCTGCGCCTTTGCCCGACGGATCAGGTCTTCGTCGAGCCGGAGGGTGAGTTTGGTGGGCATTGAGAGGCTCCGGTCGTACTCCACATGAGAAACCTGTCAGGATGCGAGGAGCGGGTCAAGCAATTCAATCTCTCTCATGAATCTGGACATCAATCGCCGAATCATCGCTTCGAACCTCATAGTAACGCTCTGGTCTGCGATATACGTTCACCATCTGATGGCCGGTAGAGAAGGTGTTTTCTTCAAGGTAATTCGCATTTCCCCAAATCAATTCTTCAATGGAAAAGGACTCAGATTCACTGAAGTCCCCGCCTTTCCTCGCTAATCTTTCAATCTTGGCAAGCTTGTGTAGATTCTCTCTGCCCTCTGTCTCATTGTCAGGAACAATTATGAACAGGTAATCCCTCGCACGGCTTATGGCTACATTAAGAATATTCTGCTTATTCAGGAACATCCGTGGGTTGGGAGAGATGGTTGGCGGTGGATTAAAGACGGCGATGATGATATCGCATTCATCCCCTTGGAATCCATGAATCGTGCCAACTTGAATCTCTACGCAATCAGGTTTTGTTAGCCATGATTCATTCAGCTTGTTCAACAAGTTCGCTTGAGCGCGATACGGGGCGATGACTCCGATGCGGAACTTGTCCGCAGCGTTTCCCTGTATCTGTCCTGACAGCCATCGGACAAACTCAAAGGTAAACAGCGCTGAATAGGTTTGGTAGGGAGTGCCACTCTCCAACCGCTTTGCACGATAGATGCTCTCGTACTTGCTAACGGGAAACTTGATTATGTTTAGAGGTTTGGCAGCAAACCCATTGATATTTAGCAGGCGTTGCTTACCGAGATCACGATGATGTTTCAGGATACCGTCATAGGTGAAATGGCTATAAACTTCACCGATGGCGGGGATGCTTCGGTACTGCACTTCCAGATTCGTTACCGTATAGTTATGCGGCATAGTAGTGGGCTTCGCAAAAGATCCCTTCTTATTTAGGCCAACTAGTGCGTAGATATTTTCGTCCTTCCATTGCTCGACGGCTACAATCGGCTCAATCTGGAAAGGGTCTCCTGCGATAATAAACTTCCGCGATTTCTGCCGATACAACGGATAAATTATATTGGCCAGCGAAATCATTGAGGCCTCGTCAAAGACTATGGCGTCCCACGCTATTTCATAGAGTTTCTTAGCATGATTGCCGGAGAATCCGTCGTAGGCGAAGCGAGCAACCGTCGTTACCGTTACGGAGCGGCCCAATGCGCTGATGTCGAAAGACCGATCCCGCCATACCCCCGCCCTTTCAATTCGTTCATCGGAGGAGGTTCCGAAACGAACCAGCCAGTCCGAATATGAGGTGTCGCCGTCCATCTTCTCCATGATGCGGGTTGTTAGCACATCTGCTGCCTTGTTGGTCGGCGTCAGAACTAGCACTCTCGCTTGCTTCGATCCCCTCATATGTGGAATCAGAACTTTCTCCGCGAGGTACGTTGTCTTACCGGTCCCCGGCGGCCCGAACACAAACTCGATGTCAGGCGTGAGGCTCGCTTTCATGTCGTACTTCTCGTCGAATTCAAACTCAGCGAACCGTTCCAGTAACTCTTTGAGCAAAAAGGATGGGTTCTGAACTTCGATCCGCGCTCCTAATACCTCCTTGAAATCAATCTCATTCAATTCGTCGGTAGACTCCAACTTGCCTAACAGTGAAAACTCCCTGGCGGTAAATGATTCCATGCGTAACTTCCCGGTACGGCCATTACCGAAATCGAGATCCACGCGGACATCGGAAAATTCCTCGATGGACTGTGGAATAAAGCGGCTTGGCTCCTTCAACACGATCGTTCTGGAAGATTGAGCATCACGCTCCACCTTGCCAAAACCTATGGACAAGGTCTTGCCATCAGCATTCTTCTCGGCGCTTGCCATACACTCCAATTCCAAAAGTGCCAAGAACCAACCGTAACTGTAGCGCGGCAGGGCACTGGCCTTCTCTTGGAGCGCCTGTTCGTGCTCTATACGGTCAAGCTCGCTGGCGTAACGGTCTTTGGCCCGGTCGAGCTTTTTGCCATAGTCTACAGCCTTCGGCGTGTAGTCATCCACATCCTCGCTTTCGTCACTTCGTTCGGTGGATGCCTTTTCAAGTTGTCCAGTCGGGCTTGAGTTCTTGATGGATGGACGTCGACTCACAATGTCACGGATGAGCGGCGAATCAGGGCGCGCTTCCTTGGATTTGCTCTCGTCGTTATCTGCTTGGAGCGAGGTCTTCTTCTTCCGCTTGAAATCTTCCATCGCTACTCGAATTTCATCCTCGGTCAGCCCTGACTGCGCAATTTCATCCGCCAGCCTGATTTTTCTGGCCTCCTCATCACTTAAATGCGAGGTGTTCAGTGCCTCATCGCGAATTCCCAAGAACCTTATGAAGGCTTGTGATCCGGTACTCGTGGTATCATATTGATCTGAGAGCGATTGGATTGTTAAGGAGTTGGTGGAAACCAACTCGCTGGCTTTGTTAAGAATCCATTTGTTCGAGCGCAAGGCCGTGCTGAAGCCCGAGTCAAAATAGTCGGAGCCTCTAAAGCCACCTCTTGGCCCGCGGCGAATTCGCAATACTTGTGTCGAGCTTTCGTAGTGGCTCCATGAGCCAGCGAGCACTTTCCACAAGGTTACAGAACGCTTGGCGTCGATCCCCGATAGCAGCTCACTCAAACCGTCGATCATATTGTCAGAGTCTACCTCCGCGACTCTGGGTGCGCTTCCGACTCCTAACCGATTTAAAAAATCCGCCAAACGATCAAGGTCTTCATGAGCGACTATTCCACGGTATTCATCCAGCAACAGAAACAGGGTGTCCGGTTTAGTCTCGAACCATTCTTTCAGATCTTGCCTCGGATGATACAAGATCCTCCCGCTACTTCGGTATATGTTTGGATCGCCCACCTTCTTGCATAGGAGAAATTGCTTATCCTTTATCAGATTGATATAATCCGCGACTTCCTCGTTCTTGCACTCTTTGAAGTAGCGGAAGAATTTGGCGAAATGGTTTTTTGTATCGGGAGACCCGCCAGTCGCGTATGCCGGAAGAATCTTGTTATAGATTTCGTCACGAAGACTCGGCTTCTTGACGCCGAATCTGACAATGAACTCACGAGTGTCCTCGTTTGACAGCAACCCATCGTGGACGGTATCATACCCTTCGATGTCTTCATCGGGTAGGAAAAGGACAAGCTGCTCCTTCGCATCAAATGCAACGGCAGCATTGCCATCCTGATCGAGGAAGATAGGTTTGTTCTTCACGAATTTCTGATAAGACTGCCGTTCGGAAAGATACGCGTAGAACTTGTGCAGCCATTCATGTGATTGTGCGGAAATGAAACTGGAGCTGATACTCTTGAGCACAGCCTCGGGACTGAGACTCGAGATAATAAGGTTAGAATCCCTAGGCTGCCACGAACGAGCATCACCGCCATCAATATAGTTGCAGAGCACCCGATTGCTAATTTGAACTTCCTTCTTCCCCCAACTCCGGAAAACCCAGCACGCGTCCTTTGTCTTTGTAAGTTGCGCCAGTTGTTCGTCGGAGATCAGCTCAACCAGTTCGGTGTCAGACGCCCAATACGAACGGATCTTCGGTGAGCATTTTCCGTCTGCGGCAGGCAGCAGGACGTCGCTCTGGAGTTTAAGCTTAATGAATGTGTAGAAAGGCTTGAAGGAAATCTTTGTGCGATCATCCAGTTCGTTGAATTGTCCCTCATCGTAAGGGATGATTTCCGTTATGTCGTCGTCTATCAGCTTCTCATCTCTAAGAACAGGCAGAGCGTCGGCGGCAAGTCGCGCGAGTTTCTGGACCATCTCATGATTGTGCCTCTCTCCAGCTTTGATGCTCTCACGACTGTCTGTTAGCAGGAATGGGGCGTGAACGATGAAGTTCAGATTGGTTGCTTCTTTGGTCGGGAAGAAGCAGAATGCGGGCTGCGAGATGGGCTTTAGTTTCCCTTCGGCTACGGCGTAACCAATGCAATACGGTGGCCCAATCTCTGTGTGGCGTGTAAACAGCCATAGGTCTTGCTCGGTGGTTTTCTCTTCAACTTCAGACACTAGCGAAACAAACTGGGCGGTCAGGCCTTCACGATTCAATGTCTGCTTGATCTGCTTTGAGTACCTACCGGTTTTCCCGTCCGCCTCCCATGAGATGGATTCGAGCTTTGAGAGGAACAGAGTTGGAAAAATCAACGTCTTCAATTTCTCGTCGATTTCATAACGACAATCTTGAGGCTGCTTCTTGTCATCGTCGAACGGGAACCAGAAGACTGTTTCATCAGGCTTACGGCCGCCGAAATCGGCGTCCAATTCGTGTGGGACGATGAACCGCTCAATCTTGAAGCGGAAACCAGGGTCGTAGATATGCGGGGTCTTCGTGTATTGGAAGACGGCTTTGAACCCTACACCGAATTTGCCGATGGAGGGTCCCGTCTTGCTTGAGTTGCCGATCGAAGTGATGGCATTGATATGTCCCAAAATGCCGTTCTTCTTGTCTACAGCCTCGTTTTGCGGATTGGAAACAGTGAACCGGACAGAGCCATTGTGCATGAAGAAAAGCCCGTCCCTCTCTAGGCGGAAACTGGCTGATGTCGCCTTGACATCATCTGCGTTTTGCAAAAGTTCGTAGATGAAGTGGGCTTGGTCGGAATACTTCTCCACCACACTGTTCTTAACACCGCTCGCAGCCGGATCCTCCAATGCGTCGGCAAGTTTGGAGCGGCGCCCTGTCAGTGTGTCAAACCACTGCTTCTGTTCTGAAGACATGGCTCTTCCTCTTTATCTAAGACCACTGATCATCCTTCTGCCACCGTCCCAGTATCCTGCTGCTGGTCAACGGCATTTCACCTGACCCGGGACCATGGGCGCCCCTCACCCCCCAAACACCCCGTTGACAGCCCCCGGCCCTCGGCGGAATCCTGCGCCCCTGTCGTTCACCCCATCAGCCCCACGAGGTTGACATGCCGTCACCTGCCGCCAAGCCGACCAAGTCCACCGCCAAGGCCCGTGGGACGGGTTCGTTGGCGATCATGGACACGACGCTGCGTGATGGCGAGCAGACGCAGGGGGTCTCGATGCCGGGGAATGAGAAGCTGTCGTTGGCGCAGCGGCTGTTGGGTAAGGTGAAGGTGGATCGGGTGGAGGTGACGTCGTGCCGGGTGAGCGAGGGGGAGCTGGTGTCGCTGACCAACATCATGAAGTGGGCGAAGTCCAAGGGCCTGGAGAACCGGGTCGAGGTGCTGTCGTTCACGGACCACACGGCGTCGGTGGATTGGATGCTCAAGGCGGGTTGCTCGCGGATGAACCTGCTGACCAAGGGCTCGCGCAAGCATTGCGAGGGCCAGTTGCGCAAGACGCCCAAGGAGCATCGCGACGACATCGCGCGCACGCTGGAGTATGCGACGAAGAAGGGCGTGACGACGTCGATCTACCTCGAGGACTGGTCGGGGGGGATGCTCGGCTCGCCGGATTATGTTTACGAAATGCTGGATCATTATGTGAAATGGCCTTTCGAGTTCATCCTGCTGCCGGACACGCTGGGGATCCTGGCGCCGCACCAGGTGCGCGAGTTCCTGTCGGACATCCTCACGCGGTATCCGGAGACGCGGTTCGAGTTTCACGGGCACGACGACTACGGCCTTGCCACGGCGAACACGCTGATGGCGGCGCAACTGGGCGTCAGCGGGGTGCATTGCACGGTCAACGGCCTGGGCGAGCGCGCGGGGAATGCGGCGTTGGAGGAGATCGTCGCCGCCGTGCGCGACCACAGCGACCGCAAGGTGCGCGTGGACGAGACGGCGCTCAAGGAGATCAGCGAGTTGGTGGAGGTGCTGAGCGGCAAGCGCCTGGCGGAGAACAAGCCGATTCTGGGCCGCAACGTCTTCACGCAGACCGCGGGGATCCACGCGGACGGGGACCGGAAGGGAAACCTGTACGAGAGCCGGCTGACGCCGAGCCGCTTTGGGCGTGACAGGACCTATGCGCTGGGCAAGCTCTCGGGGCGCAGCAACCTGGACTTCAACCTGGACGCGCTGGGGTTGTCGCTGACCAAGGAGCAGCGCGCGGCGGTGTTGCAGCGCATCGTGGAGCTTGGCGACCTGAAGCACAACATCACGGCCGAGGACCTGCCCTTCATCGTGGCCGACGTGCTCAAGGCCCCCAAGGAGGACCTTTTCCACATCAACAACCTGGTGATCACGACGACGCAGGGTCTCTTGCCGACGGCGAACGCGAGCGTCTCGTTCCGGGGGAAGACGTGCGAGGCGGTGGGAACGGGGAGCGGCGGTTTCGACGCGTTCATGACGGCGCTGCGGTCGGTGTCGGACCAGTTGGGCCTGGTCATCCCGAGGCTGGTGGACTACGAGGTGCGCATTCCGCCCGGCGGCAAGAGCGACGCGCTGGTCGAGGCGACGATCACGTGGGACAATGGCCTGCGCACGCGCGCGGTGCACAGCGACCAGGTGATGGCGGCGGTCGAGGCGACCCACCGCATGATCAACCTGATCGCGCAGGGGTTGGTGTCGGGCACTGCCGCGAAGAACAACGGGACGCGCAAGACCCGCAAGGGCTGAAGCGGCGCGCGCGCGGACTCCATCACATGAAGGCCGACTCCCGGCGATGACACCTGCCGCTTATCAAGTGCCTTGGAATTTTCGAAATCCGATTTCAACCGGGAGAAGTGCCGGCTCGCGGCGGGGTGCCCTGCTGGTGGCGGCGCTGGTGGCGATGCCGGTCGTGGGGGACTCGCGGGTCATCGAGCTGAACAAGCCGGACGGCGTGCGGGTGGTGGCGCTCGATGGCATCGCGGAGGGGGATCGCGCGGGTTATAGCGTGTCGGGCGCGGGGGACTTCAACGGGGATGGGTTGGCGGATGTGATCGTGGGCGCGTACAATGCAAAGCGCGACGGCGTTTCCCAGGGCCAGGCCTATGTGATCTTTGGGACGCGCGAGGCGATGCCCGCGCGGTTGGACCTGGGGTCGCTCGACGGCACGAACGGCTTTGTGCTGCGGGGTGCCCAGGACGGGGATTCGACGGGTGTGGCGCTGGCGGGGATCGGGGACTTCAATGGCGACGGGTTTGACGACATCGCGATCGGTTCGTCCTCGGCCTCGACGGTGGAGCCGCAGGCGGGTCGCGTGACGGTGGTGTTCGGGCGTCGCGGGCCGTGGGAGGCGGGCATGGATTTGGGGGCCTTCGGCGATGCGGGAGGCGTGGTGTTCGAATCGGTGGGGCGGGGGGAAGCGGGGCGGGCGCTCTCGGGCGCGGGGGACTTCAATGGGGATGGCTTTGCGGACCTGGTGATTGGCGCGCCGACGACGCGCAACCAGTACGGCGCGAGCGCGGGGCGCGTGTACGTGGTGTTTGGCGGCGCGGATTGGCGCGGTCGCGTGCCGCTGGACACGGTGGCGGGCGAGGGGCGCGGGTTTGTGCTGGAGGGTCGCCGTTCCGGCGATCGCGCCGGTTGGAGCGTCGGGGGTGGGGGCGACTTCACGGGGAATGGCTTTCCCGAGGTGCTGATCGGCGCGCCTCGCATCCTCAATCCCAAGCCGCTCGACACGGGCGAGGCTTACGTGGTGTTCGGCGGACGCGGGCCGTTTCGGTTTGATCTGTCTCTGTTTTATCTGAACGGCGACAATGGGTCGCGCGTGACGGGATTTCTGGAGAACCAATGGTTGGGGACGGGCGTGGCGGCGGTGGGCGATGTGACGGGAGACGGCGTGAGCGAGTTGTTGTTTGGCGCGAGCAAATCGTGGCCGGGTGGCAAGCCGGGGGGAACGGATGAAGGGGGCCAGGTGTTCCTGTTGATGGGCGTGGGAGGAACGCAGCGAATGGTGATGAAGCTGCCGGAGCCGGACATCCTGCGGTTGATCCACTTTGACGGGCCGATGGCCGGCGACTTTCTCGGATGGAGCGTGGCGGGGGTCGGCGATGCGGATGGAGATGGCTTGCCGGATTGGCTGATGTCGGCGCACTCGGCGGATGCGAACGAATCGAACTCGGGGCTCACTCCCACGAAATCGCTCACAATCTCCTTCGCCTTGCTGCTCGTGAATTTC
>CAYTRP010000009.1:16155-21304 GCA_964440195.1 uncultured Candidatus Sumerlaeota bacterium | reverse complement strand
CCCAAGACCAAGCTTTCGTCATGAATAGACCTCGGAGCAAACCACTGAACGGCATTGGCACCCTGATGATTCCGGGGAGTCCAAGGAGCGCCCGGCACGGAACTCACGGGCAGGGCGGCCATGTCGTTCAATGGTTTGTGCACCCGTGTATAAGGGCCCATCCGAAAAGTAGTTGAGATTGTTGCGAGAAGTGGTTGATGAGACCGGGAAAACCCTACCCCAGCGACGTATCCGACAATCAGTGGAAGCTCATCGAGCCGTTGACCCCTCCCCCCAGAAGCGGCGGGCGCCCGCGCACCACCAACATGCGCGAGGCGTGGAACGCCATTGAGTACGTGCTTGTCACCGGCTGCCAGTGGGCGGCCCTGCCCCACGACTTGCCGCCGCTACGACGCGGGCAAGAAGGTCAAAGGGCGAAAGCGCCATCTCGCGGTCGATAGCATGGGCCTGTTGATCGAGTTGGACGTCACGGGCGCCGACGTGCAGGACAGGGACGGTGGCGTCGTGCTTCTGGGCCGGCTGGGCGAACGCGAAGGCGGACGGATCAAGCAGGCCGTGGTGGACGCGCATTTCGAACAAGCCGGCTTTCAGGCGTTGCTCAAGTCCTGAGACACCCCCTTTTGGGAGCGTCGGCGCGCCCCCCGAAGCCGCGGGGATGGCCGATCGGGACTTTGAGGAAGCCCTGCTCTCGGCTGTCCCGCCCGCAATTTCCGTCGCGGCTTGGGGTCATTGATAATAGTACGACACCCAACCCGGAGAACCACCGTGGATCCCGAGGCGAATCATTCCCTCCATGCCGATTTCGAAGACGCCTACCCGGTCGTCCTCGCGGTCGCGCTTGCCCGGCTTCGCGACATCGAAGCGGCCGAGGACCTGACCCAGGAGGTCATCGTGCGCGGCCTCCTTCGGATCGACCAGTTGCGCGATCGCGCGCGGCTGCGGGCCTGGCTTGTCGGCGCCGCGCGCCACCTTGCGGCCAACTGGCGGCGGGATGCCACCCGCCGGGAACGATCGCTCCATTGCCTCGCCGAACTCCTGCCCCGCGACAATGCCTCGCACCCACAGGTCCGCGCCATGATTGACGAAAAGACACACCAGCAAGTCCTCGAGGAAGCCCTCGCGGAGATCGACGAGTCCGACCGCGAGATCGTGCTGCTGCACTTTGTCGCCGGCATGCCCAAGAACCGCATCGCGGAAACGCTTGGGGTGCATCCGGCGACGGTGGGGCGGCGATTGGAACGCATCCTTGAGGGGCTGAAGTCCCGCGCGATCGAGAGACTCGGCGTCTCGCTGCGCACCGAGGCGTCTTCCCCCGCGCGCAAACGACGCCTCCAGCAGGCCTGCCTCGCGGTCCTTGCCCTCGAAGGCACACGCCGCGCCGCGCTGGCCGCCGAGCTCGACGCCATCGAATCGCTTCCGGCAACCTTCGCCGCAACCACCGTCACCGGCACATGGGCCGCCATCGCCGCAACGCTGACATCGGTGCCCGCGATCATCGCCGGGATTTGCGCCGCGCTGGTCGTCACCGCCGCCGCCGTTGTCGTCAACATCTCCCCGCCGGATGGCGCAGGCCCATCCGCTGGGACGGCACCATCCCTCCAGGCCGGCATCGGCGCCTCCTCAACCGAGATCCCCCCTGTCGCCGCGCCCGCCCGCCCCGCGAGCCGCGTTTCAACACCCGCCAACGAAGACGACATCGATGCGCTCCTTGCCAACATCCCGCCGTCGGAACCGGTGCGGGCGTTCATCGAGGGAAGGTTCACGGACAAGGATGGGAATGCGGTGGCCGATGCGGACATCCGCCTCCATCGCCACTCACTGCGCCTGATGGGCGAACCAATGTACGCTACCCGCACCGACGCCGGCGGGCGCTACCGACTCGATGATGTCGTGGCGGGGATCTATCTGTTTGAATACAAGGCGGAAGGTTACCGTATGAACCCCGCGGTCACGCTGGCTGTCAATGTTGGCGCCACCAAGCTGGGCGGACAACCGCCCGCAACTATCGATGGCGAGGGCGTTTCCGACTATCGCGGGCGATTCTACCGGGGGGGAGAAACGTTGCATGGCATAGTGGTCGATGCCGAGACAGACCAGCCCGTTGCGGAAGCCGACGTCGCATTCACAGGTCTATTCAAAGGCCGGCATGTGGTGTATGCCTCAAGCCGGACAGATGAAGAAGGTTCCTTCTTGATCGAAGACTTGTTTCCCCATGTAGAAGGCAATATCATCATCCGAGCCGATGGCTACGAAATCACATCTTCCAAACCCATCAAAGCCACGGACTCTCCCATCATCCTCGAAGCCCGCAAGGGCGGCCGCACCGTTCAACTTCACGTCACGCGCGAAGACAACGAAACCCTCGACGATGTCACGCTCGGCCTCTATCATCAGGACATCGACCTCGTGCACCTGCGCAAGCCGGATGCGGACGGCATAGTGTCTTTCGACGCCCTGCCGAATGGGCGGTATGCCGTCGTTGCATTCGACACGGCGCCGGAAAGGATGCATTTTCTGGCCAGCCGCATCTTAAATGTCCACTCTGCCATGGATGAGGACCCCACTCCGGCGCTGAATATCTCCAAGCCCCGGCTTCACAAGGGCATCGTTCGTGACTCCGAGACACTGGAGCCAATTGGCGGTGCGACGATTCGGACGAGCGTCGATTATGAATACTCATTCCTTGGTGTAGTGACCCTGGAATTGATGCATGCGGATACGGCTCACGCGGATGAACAGGGCCGCTTTCTAATCTCGTCCAGCTATCAGAACCCATTCAAAATGAGCCTCTTTGTCCAGCCGAAGGGGTATCAAATGGCCGGACTCTACGACCAGCAAACACTGACACGATCGGCTCAAGGGAATCTCGATTTGCGTCTCCAGCGTTTGCGCCCGATTCGCGGCATTGTCGCCATGCCTGACGGAAGCCCGGCGGAGAATGCCGAGGTGGTAGGGTTTGAGAATACCGGATACGGAGGCATACAAATCCAGCCGGGAGGCTCCGCGAGAACACCAGCGGACGGTTCGTTTGAATTGACATTCGCCAAGTCCGGTTTTGAAACGGAGTTTGGCGCCATGGCGCGACACGGAGAATTGTTATTTGGGTACACGCTTTTCCCCACCGAACCCACGGGTGACGCTGGCCAGGACGGAACGATTCAGTTGGTTCAGGCCTCGAAAGCCACAATCCGCGTTCGCCATCCCGATGGCAGCCCCGTGACATCCGGAAAGGTGAAGACACATGTCGGCCCGGCAAGTCTTGCCGGGCCGATAGAGATCCCCTCCGGAACATATGATCTGGATGAAAGCGGCTCGGTCCAGTGCCACATCCCCGCGAATTGGGATCTCATCGTCCACTATGCGGATCCGAACGATCCGCACACCTATGCCTACCAAAAATGGGAGATGTTCGATCCGGGCGCACAGGAGTATTTTGACCTGGAAGTAGTGAGCAAAACGAGAATAATCAGTGGAATACTGATGGATACCATGGGTGCCCCGCTCTCTGGTGTTACCGTTGATTCATCAGGGAGGACGAGTCCCGTGATGACGGATGACCACGGGGCCTTCGAAATTTCCGTGCATTCCGAATATGGAAGTCTCTTTGCCACCCCTGACCACTTGTGGACGTTGTCCATTTCCACATCACTATTGGATTCCTCACCCGGAGCCATCAACTGCCTTGTCCTTCCCCGTCCTACTCCGGGGATTCTTCGGGTTCGAGATGTGGACGGCAAGCCGGTGCAAGGAGCTATCCTTCTTCAGAGTGTCGTCATCGTACCGGAAGACCCGGATGACAACGAGTCGGCATTTAGGGATTCCCATCCATACAGATTCCTACTCAAGCCGCTGATGCTCGATGAGGAAGGAACTGGTCGATTCGAAGTCAGCGGCACAACCTCACAACCCGAAATCGCCAACAGCGCGTTCGCGCGCATCGACGTTATCCAGGAGGGGGTGGCATTGGGCCATTCCGAGATTGTCCGCTTCACCGTCGACCAACAGGAAGAACTCGTCTTTGAGGTGACACTGCACAGTCGCACGCATTCGGGAACGGTTCTCGATGCTAGCAGCCGCAAGCCGATTGCCAACGCCATTGTTCGAACACAGATCCAACAGTTGCATGGATACATGTCGGATGATCCTGGAGAGGAAGCACTCATTCGCCCGATTGATGTAACCGATGAGGAGGGCCGATTCACCCTGCGCATGATGAAGGGCAACGAAGAGAAGGTGCTTGTCTATCACGACGATTATGGAAACCAAATCTACTCACTCGATTCCGGTTCCGATCAAGTGCTGCTTCTCGACAAACTGGCCTCTCTAGAAGGCGAAGTTCACTTCCCTCCCGGTCTTCGAGTCGGGCAAGCCTATGTAAACGTTAGTCCGTCTACCGGAAATGGCGAGAAGTACTTTGGCAAGTTTGTGGCCATCCATTCATTGAACTCGGGCAAGCCGGTGCAATACCGCTTGGAAAACGTTCCTCCCGGCGACGTCGTCATTGGACTCTGGATGTATCCGTTTAAACACACTGATAAGTCTCAGACCTCCCTCGAATGGCTTGTCGTTCCACCCGCCAACATTGACGACACTTGGCATCACGACATCCATGTCCCTGAAATGATCCTAATCACCGCCTATCAACGTCGCGGCGACATCATTGGCGACAACCCGCGCCAGCTCCGCTACCGCCTCACCCGCACCACCGGCCAGGACCCACGCGTCGTCCTCACACCCCAATGGGTCTTTGGCGACGACGAAACCAAGCACTTCCACACCCTCCTTGCGCCTCCCGGCGAGTACCGAGTGGAAATTCAGGAACAAATTGGAAATGATTGGAATACTATCGAAACCGGGCAGACGATCCTCATCGGCGAAGGGATCGAGGCGCGGTTGATGCCGGAGCAGGTCCGCGCGTGGCTGGAGCAATCCGAGTAGGAACTTCGCGGGGGGCCGCCGGGTCTTGGGACCGGTGGGCTCCCCCGGTTGCCGCTTCCCCGTTTATCCCATCCTTGTCCGCACCAACTCCAGCAGGCGTTCCTGTTCGGCCCACATGGCCTTCTCTTCTTCCGGCGTTCCGTGGTCCCAGCCGAGGAGGTGCAGGAGGCCGTGGACGAGCAGCAGTTCGAGTTCTTCTTCGAGGGAATGG
>CAYTRP010000009.1:15150-16145 GCA_964440195.1 uncultured Candidatus Sumerlaeota bacterium | reverse complement strand
GGCTTGGCGGGCGTGGCGGCTGGTGTAGGGGATGGCGATGGCCAGGTCGCCGAGGTAGGGGGGCTCGTCGCGGCTGAGGCGGCGGGGGTCCTCGACCGAGGGGAAGCTGAGGATGTCGGTGGGCTCGTCAAGTTCGCGAAATTGACGATTCAGCTCGCGGATTTTTTCGTCGGAGCAGTACAGCACGGCGACTCCGGCTTCGGGCCATCCCAGCTCGGAGCAGGCGATTTCGAGGACGTTGCGCGTCAAGCGGGCGAGGCTGGCGCGCCCGCTGCGAAGTCCGGAACTTTCGAATCCCACCGAGATGGGCGAGGAGGATCGGCTGTCCTTGGTGTCGGCGGTCATCGAATTTCCTTTTGGCCGGGGCGGGTTTGGGGGAACATCTTCACTCGCGTGCCGGTCTGACGACTGGTACCCGGCGGGTCACTCACTCCGCCGCGGGCGTTTTTTGTCCATCCTTCGCAACACTGACAAGGGAGTTCGAACCATGAATGCATCGCGCAAGCGGATCGGTCTCGGAATGTTTGCCGCCGCGGTGGTGGCCGCTTCTCCCGCCATCGCCGATGATACCCAGGCCTTCAGCCTCACCATCTACAACGGCGGCTTCGCCCTCGTGCGCGACCAGCGCCCCATTGCCGTCACCTCGGGTGTCTCGGAGATCGACGTGGAGAATGTGGCCGCGCGCATTGACCCGACCAGCGTGCTGCTGCGCTGCATCGACGCACCCAACTCCATCGCGATCCTTGAGCAGAACTACCGCTATGACGTCATCACGCCGGAGACGCTGCTCGACAAGGCCGTGGGCCAGCCGATCTCGATCCAGCAGACATTTCCCGACGGGCGGCAGAACTTGATGCGCGGCACGCTGATGAACCCCGCGACGCCGGCGCAGATTCCCGGGCGCAACTTCGCCGGCTCGTCGAGCCCCGTCGTGAAGCTGGATGATGGGACCGTGGTCCTGCGCCCCCAGGGACAGATCACGCTCGACCAAATGC
>CAYTRP010000009.1:13344-15140 GCA_964440195.1 uncultured Candidatus Sumerlaeota bacterium | reverse complement strand
CCGCCCAACGTCTCGCCGCGCCCGACGCTCAACTGGATCGTCAACAGCGAGGAGTCCGCCAATCGCCGCGTCGAACTCACGTACATGACCGAGGGGATCGGGTGGGAGGCGTCATACGTCGCGCTCGTCGGCGCGGACGAGAAGACCCTCGAT
This sequence comes from uncultured Candidatus Sumerlaeota bacterium, assembly GCA_964440195.1. Taxonomy (GTDB): domain Bacteria; phylum Sumerlaeota; class Sumerlaeia; order SLMS01; family JAHLLQ01; genus CAYTRP01. Next base: position 14,987 of record CAYTRP010000009.1, on the reverse strand, counting down.
CTCGGCGGATGGGTGACGCTCGACAACCAGAGCGGCATGACCTACTCCGACGCGGAGCTGACGCTGATGGCGGGCGACGTGCGCCGCGTGCAGCCACAGGCCCCGCGCCAGGAAATGCTGCTGTACGCGCGCGCCTCCATGATGGGGGACTTTGTCCAACCCCACTTCGAGGAGCAGAGCTTCTTCGACTACCACCTCTACACCATGGCGCGGCCCACGACGATCCGCGACCGGGAGACCAAGCAGTTGTCGCTGCTCAACGCCGAGGGCGTCCCCGTCGAGAAGCGCTACCTCTACGACCCGCGCGGCAACTGGTTCAATTCGTGGTGGGGGCCCGGCCGCGGCAACTACGACCCCGGCGCGGGGGGCGACACCATCACCGACGCCAAGATCAACATGAAGCTGCGCTTCGAGAACCGCGAGGAGAACAACCTCGGGATGCCGCTGCCGAAGGGGAAGGTGCGCGTGCACAAGATGGACGGCGCAAACCGCCTGCAATTCGTCGGCGAGGACGAGATCGACCACACCCCGCGCAACGAGACGCTCAACCTTTACATCGGGGACGCGTTCGACATTGTCGGCGAGTTCAAGCGCACGGATTACAGGCGCATCGACGACCGCACCGTGCGCGAGTCCTTCGAGGTGGAGCTGCGCAACCGCAAGGAGGAGGCCGTCACCGTGACCGTCATCGGCCGCGTCTGGTCCGAATGGGAAGTGCTGGCCAAGTCCCACGAGTTCGAGAAGAAGGACGCGCGCACCATCGAGTTCCAGGTCCCCGTCGAACCCGACGGCGCGACCAAGCTCACCTACACGGTGCAGACGCGTTGGTAGCCGGCGAAGCTCCCGGCTCCCGCCTCACTCCGTTGCGTAGCGCGGAACGGTGATGACGCCCTCGCTGCTGAGGAGCGGGTGCAGCACCGGGTCGGCGAGCACCTGGGGCACGGTGGCAGTCTGTCCGTCCACTTCCATTTGCAGCGCCACGAGCCGGATGCCGTGGCTGTAGTCCACCCATTGGTCCGTGTGCCCGCCGTACAGCGGTTGGATCGGCGTGCCGTTGGTCTGGTGCCAGCCGTAGATGTACACCTTGCCGGGATTGGCGGCGACGCCCTTGGCGATGACGACGTCCTTCTTGGTGCCGGCGATGATCGTGCCCAGGGGCTGCCCGGCGCGCTGCGCCTCGATGGACCAATGCGAGGCGTAGAACACGCGCGCGGCGGTGATCGTGTAGGTGCTCGGGGAGAAGGTCTGCGGGGTCTGCTTCTGGCCGGCCGCCGTCCAGATGGAGTCGCTCATGCGCGGCGTCGGCAGGGAGCAACCGGCCAAGTCCGCGATGCGCTGCGCGAGCTTGGGGGTCATGGGGAAGCGCACAAAGTCCGTGTCCGAGCCCACCGACAGGACATCGGGCGCGACCCAGATCCGCGCGTTGCGCATCTGGCCGTTGATCGAGCGGGAAACATTGACGGGCTTGAGCGCGCGCATGTGGTCCGGCACGTTGCCCTTGGAGATCTCGTTCCACAGTACGCTCTCGCGCTGGGCGAGGGTCATGTTCACGACGAGTTGCGCGACCTCGCTCCCCTTGCGCGCATCGGCGGCGCGCGGGGGGAGATTGAGCACCGGGTCCGCGACGACGGCGGCCTCGCCCG
>CAYTRP010000009.1:11684-13334 GCA_964440195.1 uncultured Candidatus Sumerlaeota bacterium | reverse complement strand
GAAGCATCGCTGGCTCGCCGAGAACCAATTCATCGGCCTCGCCCGTGATGAAGAACAACGTCGCGATCAGCCACACCACCATTGTCATGCACCTCTTTTTCATTTCAGTCCGGCCTCCAGTGCGCCCAATGCCCCATAACCCGACCACCCCGTCACCCAGGACATGAAGCCGAGGTCGAAGCCCGGCTCGGTGAAGATGTGCGGCCGGCCCTTTCCCCACAGCGTGTCGGTTGCCCACCAACTTTCCGTGCCCGCCCCGGCAAAGGGAAACCCCAGGTCGCCGGGAAAGTGGGCGAACTGCTGCGTCGCATAGCCCGCCAGGTCGCGCAAGCGCATTTCCCATGTCGCATCCCGCGTCGCCCCGGCCAAAACCCGGTAATCCTCCACGTTGATGCACCCAAACGCGACCATGTGCAGGTTGCACGCGCTGGCGCCCTCGCCCCCGATGCCCGACCACCCCATCCGGTAAAGCGGCGAGTCCCCGTCGCAGGACCACGAGTGCGCGTACTGGAATTGTGCGCGCCAATGGGCGGAGACGATCATTGCCTCGCGGTGTGCATCGTCGCGCGTGGCCTGCCACAATCGGCGGAACCCGCGCAGGAAAAACATCGGCACTTCACTGTTCACGAGCGCGCGGATGTCGCCGGGCCCCCCGTACAGGCGGCCCTCGCGAAGGTCCCCCATGTAGGGAGCCGCCGCGCGCGTCGCCGATTCCAGGTAGCGCTCGTCGCCGGACAACTCCCACGCGTCCACCATGTTCGCCATCACGCCGGCCTCGACGTTGGTGGTCTCGTAGTCCCACCCGGGAAAGTCCCTGGCGAACCCCGGACCCCAATGGGGAAAGCGTCCCTCGGGCGATTGATTGTTCACCCACGCATCGGCACACCGGCGCAGGGCGCGCGCCCATTCGGGGTGATCATGGCCCGCGGCGCGCTCGCGGCGCAGTGCCTCGGCCAGCGAATCAAACGCGCACATCACCACGTAGCCCGGCTCGCCGCTGCCGTGGCGATAGGGCGTTCCGCCCTCGCCGCGTCCGTCGGCATCGACACATGTCCACGGGAACTCGGGCCCGGCAAGAAACATCGTCGCCACGGTGTCGAGCACCCGCCGCCCCGCGACAACCCACGCGTCATTCCCAAACCGATGGCCCGCCCACAGCATCACGAGCGCGCTGTGCGCCATGCCGGTAAAGCCCACGAGGGACTGCCTTCCCTGCGGGCCCGTGGAATAGACAATGACGGCGCGGGCCGCGTCGTAGAACCGATCGTGCAATGCACTCGCGCAGATGCGAGCGGCGTCCTCAAGCGATGGACGCACCGGCACGGCCTCCGCCGCGCGCGTCTCCTCGTACAACGCGTGATCCCACCCGCCCCACGCGTTCAGATTGCCGGTCTGCTCCGCGCGCAGCGAGAACTCCCACACGACTTCATCGGCATGTGCATCGGGCAGGGCAAAGTCGCGTCGTGCTTCGGGTCGCATGCGCGAGTATCCCAGCGGCACCCACGGCTCGTAGGTCGTCGGCGTGGCGAGGCGCAGGCGCGTCGTCTCGCCCGGGGGAGACACAAACCCCGCGCAGGTCTCGCCGAGCGGGGACCGCGGGCTGGTTCCCATCCACGCCGCGTGGTGCTTCTCCGCATCGCCGGCGAAAGT
>CAYTRP010000009.1:5122-11674 GCA_964440195.1 uncultured Candidatus Sumerlaeota bacterium | reverse complement strand
GAAAGTCCACACCTGCGGCAGGCGCGACGCGGGGAATGTCCAGCCGTGCGCTCGCCCGGGCGCGTCGTCGTTGGCGGTGTGCGGCTCGCGCGCGCGCGGAATCGGATCGGGTCCGTACTTCGGCCCGCCGCCGTGCAAACAATCGGGATGATAGTTCGTCCGCGCGAAGTTGCCCGGGATGACGACGGTAGCGGGGCCGTCCCATGTGGGATTGCCGACGGGTGTCTCCCATTCGGCCTCGATGCGCAACGGCCGCCAGGGCGTGTCGCCGCGCGCGATGCGCACGGCCACGCGATGCACGCCATCCTCCTCGCGATGGGTGAGGCGCAACTCGCGCGCGGTTGTGCGTGTGGCGGGACCGGTGGGTTGCTCGCGCACGCGCACGGTCAGCGCCTGTCCCGCGACGGGGATTTCGATTCGGCCGATGCCGGTGTGGGGATGGGTCGAATGGGGCTTATGGGTTCCATAAGACCTATCAGACCCATCCATTCCATCCAATCTCCCCATCGCCTTGTCCAAGCGCCACTCGGACAAGAACAACACGCGCTGCTGCCGCACCGCGACGGCGAAATCCTGGCCCGGGGACAATCCCTGCCACGCCAATCCAACTCGCCACGCGCGCTCATCCAACCGTTCGGCGTGCACGGCGTCGAACAACCGCGAACCCCCGCGGTCGCGCACGATCCATCCCTGCTGCGAACGCCACGCGAGGGCGCCCGGCCTGCCGCGACCGATGGGATGACTCGAAGACACCGCGCGGGCATCGGCCAGGTCCATGGGCGCATCGGCGCCCGGCAGCAGCAGCCATCCGCCCGCGCCGCGCGCATGCACCGTGAGCGGCGCCAGCCACGCGAGCGGCTCGTGCACTTGCAGGAGGCCTTCGACGTGCCACGATCCATCGGCGACATGCACGTTCAGTTGCCCGCGCACGGGTCCGCTCCCGATCGCCGCCGCGTCGAGCGCATGGCCCCACGCATGGCCGTCGATGGTGCGGCATGCGAGCACCGGCGCGCGGGCGTCGAGCGTCGCGAGGCGCCGCCAACCCAGGTGGGCGCTCACCGGTTCTTGCGCCGCGGGTCGAGCGCGTCGCGCAGGCCGTCGCCGATCAGGTTGAAGCATGTCAGCGTCAGGAAGATCGCGAGGCCCGGGAAAAAGGTCAGCCACCACAGGGCCTGGATGTCGCCGCGCCCGTTGTTGAGCAGGTCGCCCCACGACGCGGTCGGCGGCGGAACGCCAAAGCCAAGGAACGAGAGGGTCGATTCGACAAGGATCGAGCCCGCCATGCCGAAGCTGACCGACACGAGGATGGGTCCCACCGCGTTGGGCAGGACGTGCAGGAAGATGATGCGCAGGTCCGATCCGCCGATGGCGCGCACCGCCTGCACGTATTCCATGTTCACGATGCGGAGGAACTCGCCGCGCGTCAGCCGCGCGGGCCCCGTCCACCACACCAACCCGAGCAGCACCATGATGTTGACGATGTTTGGGCGGAGGAAGGCCTGCACCGAGAGGATGAGGAAGAGCACCGGCAGACAGATCACGATCTCGAGGATGCGCGACAGCAGCAGGTCCGACCAGCCGCCGTAATACCCCGCCACCGCGCCGAGGATCGTGCCGATCGTCACGTAGATGCTCACCGCGACGAGGCCGATCAGCATCGAGATGCGCGCGCCGTACACCATGCGCGCGAGCACGTCGCGCCCGTTGGTGTCCGTGCCGAGCCAGCGCCAGTTCTGCCCCTCGACGCGGCGCTCCACGGGGAGCAACCACGTCGGTGGCTGGCGGCTTTCCGCCGTGATGTTCTCGTTCTCGCCAAAGGGGACCGGCGCCTTGATCACCCACCAGCCGCCGTTCTGGCGGAACGCGTCGGAGTTGATCACGCGGCGGTACGGCACCGTGTCCTGGATCTCGGGAAAGACGGTCATCCACGCGGTGGTCGCTACGCCGGTGCACACCAGCACCGTCGCGACGAAGACCCATCCGCCGCCGGGCAGGCGGCGGCGCACGAGGAACAACGCGATCGCCGAAATGTAGAGGGACATGAACATCACTTCATTCTGCGAGAGCGCGCGGACCGCCGGAAACCGCGTGAGCGGAATCAACTCCACCGCCGGGGTGTCCATCTCGTTCTCGAACGCGGCCAGCGCCGCGTCCAGCTCCAGGGCCGCCGTGCCGCCCCGCATGCCGAGCCCCGCCAGCAGGTCGCCGCGCAGTTCCCCGAGCCGCGCGCGATGTTCCCCCGAGAGGTGCGGCGCCATGCGCCGGAACGCGCGCTCGAGGAGTTGCTCGTCCTGCGCGCGCGTCGCGGAGTTCCCGCCCTTCAATCGCCGAACATAGTCGAGCGCGACGAAGAACGCCTCCTCGTAGTCATCGGCAAAGACCATCTTGATGGCGAGCGGCCGCTGGCTCGCGATCAACGGGCAGAACACGCCGATCGTCGCGACCAGAAAGATCATGCACACCGAGATCATCGCCAGCTTGTTGCGCGAGAAGTCGCGCAGCGTGCGCTGCCAATAGCCCGGCGAGGGCTTGTCCGACAGGATCGCCGGGCCTTCCCCGGGACCCGGCGTTGTCGCGCCCCCCGGCGTCGCGCTCTCACTCATAGCGAATCCTCGGATCAGCCAGCGCGTAGGAAAGGTCGACCAGCAGGATGCCCACCAGCGTGAGCAGTGCCGAGAAGAACAACACCGCGTTGATCACCGGGTAGTCGCGGTTCAGGATCGCGTCGAAGGTCAGCAATCCCATGCCGGGGATCGTGAAGATCAGCTCCACGACGATCGAGCCGGCCATCAGTTCGGGGAGCAGGCTCGCCGAGATCGTCAGGATCGGGATGAGGGAGTTGCGCAGCACATGCTTGTAGATCACGAGGCCCGGCGTCAGGCCCTTGGCCCACGCCGTGCGCACGTAGTCAAGGTTCAGGTTTTCGAGCATCGCGCTGCGCATCTGCCGCGAGACATACGCAATCCCGCCATAGGTCATGCAGGCCACCGGCAGGACAACGTGCCATGCAAAGTCCGCAATCGCCGCCGGGTTGCCCGTCATCCAGTTCAGGTCGCCCGAGTTCATGCCGCGCGTGGGAAACAGCCCGGGCCAGGTGCCCCCCCACGGCGCCGGCCCGCCGGTCAGCGTCATCAGCAGCAACTGGCCCACCCAGAACACCGGCAGCGAATACAGCAGGTAAACCCCCACGGTGATCGCGCGGTCCAGCAGCGGGTTGCGCGACACCGCCGAGTAGATCCCGATCGGGATGGCGATCAGGTACCCCATGACGATCGAGGCGAGCGACAACACGAACGTGATCGGCAACCGGTCGACGATCAGGCCGATCACCGGGCGGCGCTCCTTGTAGGACGTGCCAAAGTCGAGCGTCGCCAATTGCGTCAGCCACAGGCCGTATTGCGTGTTCACGAAGACGTTCATCGCGTGCTGCATGCCGTTGTAGGCGGAGAAGCGGACACGCTCGCGCGTGAAAAACGAATTCCAGCGCTGGATGACCTCGGGCTTCTCGGCGGCCCATTCCTCCGCGCTGGTGACGAACGTGAAGCCGGTGAGCGCCGACAGCGCGCTGTTGGCGCGCCGCGCCCGGACGTCGTCGCGGCCGTTGAGCGCGCGCATCAGGTAAGGCACCGTGTAGCCGCCCGCGAGGCGGATCACGCCCTCATCGGTCGATCCTGCAAGAAACGACTCGACGGCCGCGCGCACGGCCTCGTCGGTCCAGCGCCCCCGGGACTCCTCGAACCACTTCTCCCACGCGGCCAGCAACTCCCCGCCCTCAAGACCCACAACGTTCGCGGGCATCTCCCCGGCAAGGCGTGGCAACTCGGCCAGGAGGCGACGCCGCGCGTCGGCGACATCCACGCGCCGCGCCGGGTCGCCGGTGGGTTGGAGCAAGTGATCGACGGGGCCGTCCACCTTCTCCAGCGCGCGCAGGCGCTCGAGCGCCGGAGCGATCGCGATGGTGCCCGAGCGGCGCATGCGGCGCTCGGCGTCCTCGCGCCAGAAGCGCACGGGCCGGCAAATGTCCGCCACCGCCTCGCGCGCGGCGAAGTCGCGGTCCTCGAACCGCAGGTTCAGGAACATCGGCTTGTCGAGCCCCAGGTTGCGACGGTTCGCCTCGAGGATCGCGTCGAAGCCCCCCTGCTCCGCCGTCACGCCGGGGCCAATGGGAAGCGGCTCGCCCGGCGTCAGCCGCGTGACGGCAAACGTGATCAGCGTGATGCCGAACAGCGTCACCATCATGAGCAACAGGCGTTTGACGACGTAAGTGACCAAGGGCCTGGTGGAGGTCTAGGAATCGGGAGTCAGGAGCGCCACACTCGTGCACGACCAATCATCGAACGCCAGCACCCCCCACGAAGTACGAAGAACGAAGAACGTCATTTCCTTCGGTTCTCATCCGCCCACCACCATTCGGTGAAGTCATAGGGGTACACGCTCGGATAGAGCTTCACGCCCTGGATGCCGCGGCTGTAGAAGTAGGTCTGCTGGAATCCTTCGAGGAAGATCACCGGTTGGTCGCCCGCGATGATGCGGTGCAGTTCCCGGGCGATCTCCCAGCGCTTGGGCGGGAAGAATTCCTCGCGCAACTGCTCCATGAGCCGGTCGGCCTGCTCGTTGCTGTAGGAGACATAGTTCGATCCGCCTTGCATCGACTGGCTTGAATGCCAGATTTGATACGGGTCGGGATCGAGCAACGTGCCCCATGCCTGGCGCGAGGCGTCGAAGTCCTGGTTGCGCGTCTTGTCGAGCAGCGTGCTGAAGTCCAGCTTGCGGATCGTCATGCGGATGCCGACCTGCTCGATGGCTTCCTTGTAGATGTCCGCCACCTTTTCATGGTAGTCGCGCGCCGTGTGGATGAGATACTCGAACTCGAACGGCACCATCACGCCGTCGATCTCCTTCTCGAGCACGCCATCGCCCGTGCGATCGAGCCATCCCGCGCGGCGCAGCAGCCGCTTGGCCTCCTCGGGGTTGTAGGGAATCTGCTCCACGGTGCGGTCGTATCCCGGCCCGCCCACGAAGAACGGCCCCGTCACGGGGATTGCGAGGTCATAGTACACATCCTTGGCGGTGCGCTCGCGCGGGACGAGGTAGGCCATCGCCCGGCGCGTCGGGGGGTCCCTGAAGATCGGGTTGTTGTTGTTCAGGGCGATGAACGTGTAGAGGAAGCCGAGGTGCCGCGCGCGCACGACCCGGCTGGTGAACTGCGCGGTCTGCGTGCTCGCCTGCGCCCAGGTGTCGGGCTCGATGTCCATGTCGGCGTCGACGCCGCCGGTCTCCAGCTCGCGCTGCGCGGCGGACTTGTCCGGGATCAGGATGTGCACGATGCGGTCGAAGTAGGGCATCGCGGGGTTCCACATCGGCACGGTGCCCGAGGGCAGCTTGCCCGCCCAATAGTCGGGATAGCGCTCCACCGTCAGGTCGCGCCCCTGGCGCCACTCGACGAACCGGTAGGGCCCGTTGCCGATGGGGCGAGTGCGATATGGCGCGTCGTTGAACGCCTGGCCGAACGCGGTCTCGTCGCCGCCAAACCGTTCGGGGTTGAATGCATGCCTCGGCACCAGGTAGATGCCGCCGAGGAAGCTGAACTGCTGGAAGTACGGCTTGCGCGACTCAAAGTAAACCGTGCGCCCGTCCTCCATGACTTCGCATATCTCGACATCCTGGTAATAGTTGCGCAGGTGCTGCGCCTGGACCGTCGGGTTGAGGATCGTCTCGAAGCTGAACTTCACGTCCTCGGCGCTGACGGGTCGGCCGTCGTGCCACGTGGGGCCCTCGCGCAGCGTGAACCAGAAGGCGCACTCGCGCTTGCGCCACGCGCGCTGGACGTCCTCGCCCCCGATGCGGTCGGTCCATGTGTCCAGGTCGCCGATCCTGAAGGAGACATGGCGGATGATGGCGGAGGTGGCCTCGCCCTCGTTGATCACCAGCGTGAAGTCATTCTCGATGATCGAGCCCTCGAGCGTCGCGCCGCCCCACTCGGGCTTGAGCGTCAGCGTCTGGTTCGCGGCGTCGTAGCTCGCCACGTCCGTCTTGAGGAACGTGTGGATGCGCGCGTCCGGAACGAAGACGACGGCGGAATTGGGGTCCTGCTCGTCGCCGAGTTCCAGCAGGATACCCCTTTGGATCTCGCCGTCCCTTGTCTTCAGGAGGTCCGCCGTCGAATAGGTCCACGCGATGCGGGGGATCTCCTCCAGCGTCTCGCGGCTCTGGGCGACGAGCGACTCGAACATCAGGTTCTGCACCAGCCGGTCGGGCTGCGACGTGGAGGTGATGGGATTCAGGTTTCCAAAGTCGCTCGGAGTGCGCACCCGGAACACGCCGCCGCGCTTGCCTTCCCCGCCCCGCGTCGCATCGGTCACATTGGGATTGAATTGGTCAACGATGACAGGCTCGACCCATTCACGGATGATCTCCGTGGGGGAGCGCGTGTCGTCCTGTTCCGCGGGCGTGGCCCCGGCCGCTGCGGTTGTCGTGGGAGCGGCAGAGGAAGACGTGGGAGCCGCGGCGGCCGGCGTTGCGCCGCTCGTTGCCGGGGGAGAGGACGAGTCC
>CAYTRP010000009.1:2490-5112 GCA_964440195.1 uncultured Candidatus Sumerlaeota bacterium | reverse complement strand
CCTTGGGCGCCGCCGTGCGGGCACGATGGTCGCCCAAGGCCATCAACAACATCCAGGATCGTCATTGGGTAGCACTCGCTCTAGGATAGGAGAATTCGACCGCTGGCGCCAAACCTTCGGATCCGCCGAGACCTCTTCTGCTGGCGCGACGGAAAACGCTCGCCCCCGTTCCACCATCGGGCAACACCAATCGGAGCGGCGGGCGCTCCACCCTAATCCTTCACCTCCCCTGGCCGGCGGTTTCCCGGGTTTCGTGGACGGGCTGCTTGGCTGGGCGGGGCATGGCGGCGTGCCTGGCGCTTTGAGAGCGCCTTGCCGTGGCCCGGCCGGTCTGTTTTGCGGGGTTTTCGCTTCGGGGTTGGAGTCGGAGGGGGTGAAGGGGATTTTCGGCGGTCGCGGCGCGGGGCCGTCAACATCGGCACGCGCGTCCAAAGCGTTCGGCGATCGTGCGTCTGGCCTCCCACTCCTGGCACTGCGCGGTGGCCGCGCGCTTGCGTCCCCGCCGCGCGGTTGCCTTGGTCGCTGTCTTCTTTTTCGTCGCCGCCATGATGTCCGGACCTCCGTTGGTCGCCTTCAAGCCAACCCCGAAATTTCCCGCCCTGTCAATCCTCATGGCCGTTCCGCGAAGAACTCGCGAATCTCCTTCATCGCATACTCCCATTCCTCGCCAATCAACGACATCCCCACGATCACGCGCTCGCCGCCCTCGCGCGCGCGGCGGAAGAAATTGCCCGGACTGTCGATCTCGCGAATGGGGCCGCCAGTGTAGGCGTTGCTGCCCTGCGTTAGCAACAGATCCATGAACTCGTCCACGGATTGCGGCGGTGGATGATCCTCGGGCAGTCGTTCTGATGGAATCCGATGGTAAGCGAAATTCAAAGGCCCGCCCCGGTCAAGAGTGTGGAGATCGTATTCCAGGACCGCGACGTATTTTTCCGACATTCCCACCACCCCCGTCGCGATGACCCCAACAAGCAAGCCCGTCAGCGTGGTTCCGATTGCCCATCTCCGCAGCTTGAACCGCCAGAAGAGGCTCCCCGCGAGCGCCCCAATACCGACCGACGCCATCAACCATCGCGCCATCATCCACGGGCGATTGCGCTCCGGGTGAACCATCCGGCGGCGCAGGAAGGAAGCGGCGACTTCCTCGAATTCCAGCCACAAATCCCCCGTCTGCATTTGCCGGGGCGTGAACGAATGGGAAAGGCGCGTCATGACGGCGGCATCGCCCGCGAATTCGATGATACCGTCGTGCATGGTTAGAATTCGTCCGCCTGTGTCGCGATTCCCAATTGTCCGGAACCGCCTGCCATGCGGTCCGGTCTCCTTCTCCCATCCGAGACTTCCGCAGACGACTTCGCGCATGACGCCATGGCTGGCGGCGCCCGGCCCGTAGACAAACAGATCCACCCGCGTGTTTTTCCGCGCGCCCTGCCCCGTCAATCGCATCGGATACACGGCCCGCTCCGTAGGGAAAGTCACCTTGAGCGGATGCGGGCTGTTGGTGCCCGCTTCTCCTGTCAGGCGGGCAGCGGTGAAGCACCAGCCTTCGCGGATGTGGTCTCCGATGGCGGCGTGCAATTCCGCGTCCAGGGCGCCGAAACCGTTCTCCTTCAGCCAATCGGCCATCTCTTGCGCGGCCTTGGGTGACAGGACAGCGACATCGTAATCCCCAACGATGCGACGCTCGAGCAGGAGCCTGTCGCCGTCTCCGCCGGACGTTGGACCCAGGCCACGCGTTCCTGCTTCAAGAAAATTCGGAATCGAAATCAACGCGAGCAGTCCAAGGATGACCGCAATGATCACCCATTCCATCAACCGCGGGTAGAAGGCGAATCCCACAGCGGCGATCAGAAGAAGCAGGAAGACAAAAGCTTCGATTCCCATGGTTGTCCCGCGAATCGGCTGATGAACGCCGACCGTGAAGCACAACGCCATCGTCTCGATCAGGCCCGGCGAGGCCACCCCGATCTCCGTGGGCACGGAGGGCAACGGCAGGACCCACGCGACCTCGCCCGCTTCCTCCGCCACGAACGTCGATTCCACCACCAGCGTCTGCACGCCATCGGCGAACCGGATGGCGGCGCGCTGCACGGGAATCGCCGGGTCTTCCTCCACAACGAGCCCCCGAATGAACTTCCCGTTTGCTCCGGCAAACGCGGGCAACAGGACGATCAGCAGGAGCAGGGGAAGGAAGCGCATCGTTTGGAGCCATGCGGTCGCTAAATGAGCGATCCTGATTCAAGCTTTCTTGAATCAGAAAATGGCTTATCAAAGGGATTGGCTCAATCCTTTAATTGGGCGCCCGGGCCGGAGAGACGCACCCTCTCCCGCTCCCGCCCCCCCAATCTCCTTGACTTCCCATGCCATTTGACGCTCATGCCGCGTTTCCGTTCCCGCGCGCTTTAGGCGGGCCATCGCCTTGCAAGGACGCCATGACCGCCACCGCCGCATCCGCCATCGCCATTCGCTCCGCCGTCGTCGCCGATGCGCCGCGCATTCATGCCCTTATCACCTATTGGGCCGAGCGCACGCCGGTCCTGCCCAAGAGCTTGGGCGCGATCTACGAGAACCTGCGCCGATGATCTCGTCGCCGTCCACGGCGACGACAAACTCGCGCAG
>CAYTRP010000009.1:0-2480 GCA_964440195.1 uncultured Candidatus Sumerlaeota bacterium | reverse complement strand
CTGCGCGAGTTTGTCGTCGCCGTGGACGGCGACGAGATCATCGGCGCCGCCGCGCTGCACATTGACTGGGCCGACCTCGCCGAGATCCGCTCCGTCGTCGTCGCCGCCGACCGCCGCAACCAGGGCATCGGCCGCCTGCTCGTGGAGGCGCAAATTGCCGAAGCGGCCAACCTCGGCATCGAGCGGGTCTTCTGCCTGACCGACCAGCCGGGATGGTTTGCCCGCCTGGGCTTTGGCCCCATCGACAAGGCGGAACTCCCCCACAAGGTCTGGCGCGATTGCCTGCACTGCCCAATCTTCACGAAGTGCACCGAGACGGCCCTGGCTCGCCGCGTCAACCCGTAGGCACCCTCGGTAGTGCGTGGATTCGCGCGCCGCTGGATGCCGTCACCCGGGAGTCGACGGGGGACCTCCCGTTTCCACCCGGGCAATGACCTCGCTGCTTTTGCGACGCTTCTCGAAGAAGGTAAGGTACTCGATCAGCATCAGCAGCCCGATCCCCAGCATCACCACATTGATCAGCAGCGTCATCTGCCGCGCCTGCGCCAGCAACACCGCGTTCACCCCCAGATACGCCGTCGCGAACAGGAAGACCATGACGACGCGCCGCTGGTCCAGTCCCGCGTCCAGCAGACGGTGATGGAGGTGGCGCCGGTCCGCCTTGAACGGATGGCTGCCCGACAGGATGCGCCGCGCGAACGAATACACCGTCTCGAAGAGCGGCAGACCCAGGGCCACCATGGGGATCAACAGGGTCAGCAGCGCCGGCGTCTTGGTGCTGCTGATCATCGACGCCGTGCCGAGCACGAACCCGATGGACATCGAGCCGCTGTCCCCGAGGAAGATCCGCGCCGGGTGCCAGTTGTGCACCAAAAATCCAAGACAAGCCCCCGCCGCGATCAGCGGGAGCACCAACCCCAGGTCCACGCGCCCCCCCGACACGACGAGACCCACGACGCCGAGGCTCAGCGCCGCGAGGAACGACACGCCCCCCGCGAGCCCGTCCAGCCCGTCGATCAGGTTGATCGCATTGATGAGCGCCACGTACCAGCCCACCGTGAGCAGAATGCTCGGCAGGCTCGCAAGCACGAACACCACGAAGTTCGCCTCCGCGGAACCCAACAGGTCCACCGGCAGCGCAAAGCCAAGATTCAGCCGCTCGATGCGAACGCCCGCCGCCCACAAAGCCAGTGCGATCGCCACCTGCGCGCCCAATTTCACCGTCGGCCGCATCCCGACGACATCGTCCCACAACCCGACCAGAAAAATCGCCAGCAGCCCGCCGAGGAACGCCACCATCAGGCTTTCCTGCCGGACCACCGCCTGCGGCGCGAGACAAGAAAACAACGCCGTTCCCAGAAAAACCGTCACGGCGAATCCCAACCCGCCCAGGTAGGCCACCGGCTCGCGGTGGACCTTGCGCGGGTCGGGAATGTCCAGGATCCCCGTCCGGTGGCTCAGCCAGGTCGCCAGCCAGGTCATCAAACCGCCAAGGATCGTGCACGTCACGAACAGGATCAGGGCAATCGGCATCAGGCTCATGGGAATGGGTCGGTGCCCTACGGGGGAGTGGTTGGCATCAGCAGACCAACATCACCCGGCCCCCCGTCCCGACGCCAATCAAATCCGCACGCCCGGTCGCCGGTCACCCCGCCTAAATCACAAACCGCGTCCCCGCCAGACCCATCACTTCCCGGTAAATGTCCTCGATGTCCGCAAACGAGTCGTGAAACACCTCGAAGCGGTACGCGGTGTAATTCCCCTGGGCGCTCTCGCGAAAGGCGCGCTTGCGGATATTCGCTTCCCCCGCGATTCGCACAACGATTTCCTCGACCTTCGCATGGTAGGTCGGCGAAGAATCCCCCACGAAGCTGTAGTTGATCACTGCCGGCAACCGCATCTGCTCGCGAACGGCTTCGGGATTGTTGAACACCGACTTCTTGAGAGGAAACATGCGGCAGGCTCCTTTCCTCACCGAATGATCCGACACCACAAGACTTCCCCCACGCAAGCAAGCCGGAATCCAACCCGTACAGGGAGACCCCATGAAAGCCTTTGAGACCCTCGCCGAGACCACACGCCTGCACCGCCTTGCCATTGTCGAGATCCTGCGCTCCCTCAAGGGCCGCGAGGACCAAATCCCCGCGGGATGGGGCAACAATGCCCGCTGGCACGCCGGCCATCTGGTCCTCACGCCCCAGCTCCTGACCCTGCGCCTGCTCGGCGAGCCCCTGCGAGTCCCCGTCGCCTATCGCGACTGGTTTGCCAAAGGCACCAGCCCCGCCAACTGGGGCAGCAACCCCATCCCGGGATACGACGAGCTTGTCGACCAGATCGTCCCCGCCACCATGGAACTCATGCAGTCCCTGCGCTCCCGTCTGGACGAGCCCTATACAGAACCCTACCTCACCTCGGTGGGCGCGCGACTGACGTGCCCGCTGGAGGGACTGACCCTTTCCCTGGCTCACGACGGCATTCAC
>CAYTRP010000008.1:17927-21597 GCA_964440195.1 uncultured Candidatus Sumerlaeota bacterium | reverse complement strand
GATTCGCGTGGCGAAGCGGCTTAATCGGCCCGTGCTTGTCAGGTTGGTTCCTTCACCCGAGGCGGCAGATACCGGCATGGAAGGAACCGCATGGCGCGGGGTCTTGGAGCAAACCGTTAACATCCGGCTAACCGGCGAGACGAGGAAGACCCTGCCCCCGGTGTTTGCCGCGATCCCTGACATCCCATCGGACTTTGTTGTCTTCCTCCATGAAACGGACGGCACATTTCTAGCCGGCACGGGTGTCGGCGAAGAAGACGCCCTGGCGATCGCCGCGATGCTGGCGGAGCGCACAAAGGACCGCGCCCGATGACGTCGACCCTGGATCCTCCCGGCATCAACGTTGCGCAACGTGACCTCTCCGAACTTCTGCGGGAGTTGACAGGCCTTGCCAAAACGGCGCGGCAGTCGGGGCAGAGGACCACGTACGGCCACGGTGTCTTCGTCTTGCCGGGGAGGCGATTGCTTGTCACGCCACGCGTCACCGGCGATAGCCGTTACCCATTCGTGCGCGAGGGAATGAACTTCTGGGTGTACGGCTCGGGCTACATGCACGCCAACGACGGGTTGTTTGCGATCTTTCCAAGGCGCACCGAGGGCCAGGAGCCCGGCATCGCGTTCATGGCGGCGATGCGTGCGGGAGCGGGGTGGCAACCGTTCCCCTTGCTTGGCGTGCCACACACGCCGGAAGACGATCTCGTGCCCGCCGAACGATTCGCTGTCTTTGCGCCGACGCATGCGTGCTATGTCACCCGCAAGTCCGGCTTGGCGTTCCTCGTGCGCGTCGTCCCTCTCGGGGCGGGGGAATTAAGCTTCGGTGTCCATGTGGAGAACGAGGGGCGCGAGCACGCCGAGTTGCTGCTCTCCGCCTTCTTCAATCCGATGCTCCGCCACCAGATCCATGAAACGGATGAGGACAGGTGGTTTCGCACGATCACCGTGGCAAGGGAGGCCCATCACGATGCGACGTTCACCATTCAGGTAAACGAGGACAAGGACCGTCATACTTCCCTGTCGCAAGAGGCGCGTATTGTTCGCCGGTATAGGAGGCAGGAAGGCGTGACCGTGCGGCGCGTGGAGGAAACCCCCTCGCGCCTGCAATACATGGGCGCCGTCTCGAGGTCGCTGGCAAGCGCGACATCGCTTCGCGCGGGAAGCTTTGGCGACGGGCGCGATCTCTGTTCCTTCATTGAACCCGCCATAGCCGCCGACATGGCCGAGGTGTTGCTGGCGCCAGGCGGTTGCCTGCAAGTCGAGTATCGTTTCCGCGTGAGTGGCGAACCGGGTGAGGGAGGGTGCGATGGCGGCAGCGCCCATGAAGCGGGCATCGTCCTCGATCACCATGACCGGCAGGAAGCGCAACGTGCTTCCGCAATTGTCCTGCGGTGTGACGGGTCTCGCGACTCTGACATTCGTGCGGAGGTCTTCACCGATTTCTTTGCACACCTGATGAAGCAGGTGGAGTTCTGCTCCCTGATCCGGGGCTATGTCCAGCTCTCGGAGAATTCGCTGGTCGGTATTCGCGACGTGTTCCAGGCCCTGGAGGGGCTGGCCTACTGGCGTCCCGACGCGGCGCGCGCGAAGATGCTCGAGGCATTGTCCTTCACGCTGGAGGATGGCCGCTGTCTGCGGCAGTATTCGCTCCCCAACAAGAACGGCCAGCCGGGCCGCGCCGACGTGCGCCCCTTCATCGACCAGGGCGCATGGGTCATCTCGACCATCGCGACGCATATCCAACTGACCGGTGACACCGCTTTCCTCGCCGAGACCTGCGGCTATCATCGCCTTGTCGAGGGCCGCGTGGTGCCCTCCTCGCAATGCGGTACCGTGATGGATCACCTGCGCCGCATCCTGTCATACATGCTCGCACAGTTGGATTCGCGCACCGGATGCCTTCGTGCACTCCACGGCGATTGGAACGATGCGCTTGACGGGCTCGGCATCCTTCCCGGCGGGGGAGATGGCTACGGCAACGGCGTCAGCGTCATGGCCTCCCTGCAACTGCTGCGGAACCTGCGGGAGATGCGGGCACTCTTGCACGTGCATGGCACCCCCTCCGGTGCGGCGGAAATGGAGCCACTGCGGACGCACGAGTCCTCCTTGGCCAACTCGTTGTGGCGCCATGGGGTGGATCGCGCACCGGATGAATCGTTGCGGATCATGCACGGCTGGGGTCATGACGGTGCCTACCGCGTCGGCAGCTTTCGCGATGCCGACGGGAAGGGGCGCGACAGTCTTGCGTCGAACGCCTTTTGGGTCCTTTGCGGAATGCTGGAGCGCCACCCGGAAACACGCGACGGAATCCTCTCCGCTTTCGAACGGCTCGACTCAAAGTATGGCCTTCGCACCTTTCAACCCTGCTTTCCTGCCGGCGACGAACGATTCGGCCGCATCGGCAAGCTGCCTCCCGGCACGGCGGAGAATGCGGGAACCTATGTGCACGCCACGTTGTTTGGCATCATGGCGCTCTTCGAGATGGGGGAGCCCCGGCGCGCATGGGAACAATTGGCCAAGGTTCTCCCCTTCACTCCTCTTCACCGGAATCTGTCGCACTCGCCGTTCGTCATGCCGAATTCCTACGGCTATAATCCCGGCCTCGGCATCGACGGGCAGAACATGAACGACTGGCAGACGGGCAGCTCCAACGTGCTTCTCAAGACGATCCTGCGCCACGCCATTGGGTTCCGCATGGAATGGGACGAACTCGTCCTGCGGCCCGCGAACTGGTCCCCTTTCCAGTGCTGGGAGATCGCCCTGACGGCGCGCGGGCGCCGTTTCCAAATTCATTACGAGGACAAAGGCCTGCGACGCCGCGCCTTTGAGGTGAATGGCGCGGCCCGGGAGACCCACTTCAATCCGCAGGACAAGGCACACGGCATCCGGCTGGGGCTCGACAACCTGCCCGCCTCCGCCACGATCGCCATCACGATCACCGACTAACGCCGCAAGGGCACGCGTGCGTCCCCGGCCGCCGCCCCTTCCGGCTCCGGTTTCCCGAAGCAGCTACGCGAGACCTGCGCACACTCCTCGATCAGCCGCTCGGCGATATGCTCGACCGTCCTCGGCGACATGCGAAACGTCGGCGCGGAAACGCTCATCGCCGCAACGGGATAGCCATCGCGGCTCAGGATGATGGAGGCGACACAACTGATGCCAAGGATGTTCTCCTCGGCGTCCAACGAGAAGCGGCGTTTGCGAATGCGCTCCAACTCCTCGATCAACGCGCCGTGGTCCGTGATGGTGTGTGGCGTCAGCTTGACAAGGGCCAACTCCGACAGACGCTGAGTCAATTCCTGCCTCGGCAGGTATGCCAGGACAATCTTGCCCGACGCGGAGCTGTGCACGCACTGCCGGCGATTGCGCATTTCCGCGACGCGCAGGGGATGCTCGCCCTCCATCGTTACAAGGTAAACCAGTTCCACGTCCTGGACCTTGATCAAGTTGACGTTCTCGCCAAACTCCTTGAGCAGCAGCTCCATGTGGGGGCGAGCGTGGCGAATGACATCCTGCCGCCGCTCGCTCAAGTGCCCCATTTCAACGAACTTCACCCCAAGCTCGAATCGGCCCGTGCGGTCATCCCTCATCAGATAGCCCGCCGCATTCAACGAGCAGAGGATGCGATAGATCGAGGCGGGCGGAATGTCATCGAATCGCTGCACCACCTCCTTGC
>CAYTRP010000008.1:14834-17917 GCA_964440195.1 uncultured Candidatus Sumerlaeota bacterium | reverse complement strand
TCAAACCCGATGGGCACTCGCGGAAAGCCTCAAGGACATCAAAGGTCCTCATCAGCATCGGTACAATATTCTTGGCCTTGCCGGTATTTGCCATGAGGCGGCCCCTGCCAGTCGATTGGGTGGTCGTTTACATTGTCCGGGAGGCGAGCGCCAAGGGGTTTCTTCCCGATATGGAAAACCCCCGTTCGGATTCTCGCCTTTTCATGGCGCGAGGTTCCGACCGTTTGAATCGCTACCCGCCTGGGCCAAGAAAAACGATCCACGAATAGCCTTGACAAGGAGAGGCGCGACCGTAACGGTCCGCTGTATATTTGGATAAATTATTTTCCATATAGACCAATGCCGCCCTCTGGGAAAGCTGTCCGTTCACAGGACTACGCCACAGTCGATCGAGTTCTTGTTGCCGGATCCAGATTTCTGGTGCGTGGAAAAGGGAGCAACCAGATGCCCAACGCAATGCCCGCACCTCAACGTGCCTCCACTCGGTTTCAACCAGCTTCCGGGTCCGCTGTCTGGGGCCATTCTGGTACACTGGGGGATTGGGCAACCCCGCCCTTTCCCCGCCTCAAGCAAGGGATGGCTCGCGCCGGGTTCCCCGGAATGAAGACAGCGAGCAGTGCCCGGTTCCGATTGCGGGGGAAGAGGGGGGGACAGGATCAGTCAGGGCTTCAAAAGCCGAAGGTGGATGGCCGGATGCCCATTCCAGGTCCGGCCACCGGAGTTCAATGCAAACATATCGAACGGGAGATGATCGGATGAGAATCACGCTCTTGCTGGTTGTGCTCATGCTGGGAATTCTTGTGGTGAGTGGCTGTGGTGGCCGGTTGGCGGCATCAAGACCTGATGCGTCCGCTGACCGCGCCGCCATTTTGAAGACCATGGACTCCACCTGGGAGGCCCTCGGCCGACAGAGCCTTGATGATTTCAACAGGCACGCAACGGCGGACTTTCACCTGTACTCGGCCCGGGCAAACCGCATCAGCGCCGCCCAACTCTTCGCTAACCATCGTCAAAACATGACGAATTTTGCCATAGTCACCAAAAATGTCGCCGTGCACTTGCACGGCGACGCTGCATGGGTCACCTACGACGGCACCATGTCCGGACTGTGGCAGGGAGCCACATGGGGAGGGGAGTTTCTCTTTACCAGCACCTTCGTCCGGGATTCCGCAGGATGGAAACTGGCGCACACCCATGAGTCGCGCACGCCAGACGCATGAAGGCCAACGCGCTTGAATCCCAAATCGAAGCGCGGATCGGACGATGCCGTCTTTGCCATGAATGTTCGCCGCCCCTGCTCACCCGGGAAAAGTTGCGGAGCGACAGGAAGTTAGCCCGGCATCGCCCTTCGGGACGATGCCGGGCTAGGCTGAGCAATCGGGGACATGGGTGACCGGTCTCCACGAAATCAAGTGGCGCGGTTTCCACGGATCGGCGGGAAGGCAAAGGTCCTCCCGGCAGACACAATCTATTTGCACACCTCCGTCGTCGCCCGCATCAGCGCGCGCTGAAAGGCCAGAAGGCTCACCTCGGCCAAGTCGCGTGACATCACCAGGGGGGGTGCCACGCGAAGGACATTGCCGTGGACGCCGACGGAACCCACAAGCAGTCCTTCCTCGGCGCATAGCTGAATCATCCGTCTCGTCATTTCCGGGAACGGTTCCTTCGTCCCCTTGTCGCGAACGAACTCCACGCCCATGATCAAGCCCATCCCACGGACGCAGCCCAGATGCAGCGAGCTATCCGCCAGTTCCTTCAAACGCTCCAGCATCCATGCCCCCAATTGGCGGGAATTCTCGACCAAGGGCTCGTTGGCGTAGATGTCCAGGACGGCGCACACAGCCGCGCTCGCCACGGGGTTGCCCCCCAGAGTGCTTGACATCTCCCCGCGCTTCAACGACGCGAAAATCGCCGAGCGCGCAGCGATGGCGGATACCGCGATGCCGCAGCCAATGGCCTTGCCCAGAGTGACGAGATCGGGCTCCAGGCCCTCATGCTCCATCGCCCACATGGACCCGGTTCGCCCGTACGACGATTGTACTTCGTCAAGCGTGTAAATCATCCCGCGATCGCGAAGCCATTCCTCCAGTTTTTTCAACCACCCCTTGGGAGGAAAGATGAAACCTCCGGCCCCCTGGTACGGCTCGACAATCGCGCTGCCCAACGCCCCCGTGCTATTGGCATCAACCAACTCGTCGAGGAACGCAAAGTACTTCCCGTAGTGCGGGGCATCGTCGCACCAGCCGAGCGGATCGCGGTACGGATTCGGATACGGTGCGCGGATTGCCCCCGGCAATGTGGGGCCATAGCCACGCTTCGGGCCAGTCAGGCCACCAACGGCGGCGCTGGAGGTCGTCCTTCCATGAAAACCCGCATGGAAGCCAAGCACCTCGAACCTGCCGCTATGTCGCTTCATGAGGCGCAATGCACCTTCAACGGCCTCGCTGCCAGTGCTCAGGAAGAATACCTTGTCCAGGTGCGCAGGCAGCACGCCCCGCAGTCGCCGTGCCGCCTCGATGCGTTCCACGTTCGCGCATTCGTAGTTGTTAAGAAGCCGTCCCGCGGACTCCCGCACCTTCTCCACCAAGTGAGGGTGGCAATGCCCAACGTTCGTCACCAGTACGCCGGACGTCCAGTCGATGAACGAATTCCCATCGACATCCTTGACGATGCACCCCGACGCCGTGTCCCAAACGACTGGTGCCTGGTATCCGGTGACCTCCGCCTCGTCGCGTGCCCACTGCTTCAGCAGCGACTCGCTTCGCGGCCCGGGTATCCTCGTTTGTACCCTCGCGGTGCCGCTCATGGTTTCATTCATACAGGGCTCCCTTCTTGCCTGCAAACGGCGTTGACGACGCATCGCGCGTCGCGCCCCTGCGCTGCCGACAGGATGTCGTCCACGATGCTCCGGCGAATCGCCCACTCGGCCTCGATGGACGCCCATCCCGCGTGAGGAGTCAGGATCACGCGCTCAAGGCCCATCAGCGGATGCGACGGGGGCGGCGGCTCGATGTCGAAGACGTCGATTGCCGCGTCCGCGATCACACCCCGGCGTACCGCGTCGGCCAGTGCCTCCGCGTCCA
>CAYTRP010000008.1:3641-14824 GCA_964440195.1 uncultured Candidatus Sumerlaeota bacterium | reverse complement strand
CGTGTTGATCACGTACGCATCGGGCTTCATCGTCGCAAGCGTCTCCCGGTTGACCAGGTGCTGGGTGCCGTTGTCCAGAGGCGTATGAAGTGTCAGGTAGTCCGCCTGCTTGAAGACCTCGCCCATGGGAAGGGGCTCCACTCCACGTCTGCGCATCTCGACATCGGTGTAGCGCGGATCATGGCCCACCAGGCGGAATCCAAAGCCCGACAACTTGCGGGCCACGATTCTGCCAATACGGCCCAGGCCAAGGATGCCGACGACCTTCTCCTCCATTCTGTGCAGCGGGAAGAGCCCGGAGAAATCCCACTCGCCAAGTCTGGCGGACAACTCAAGTGTCTTCCGGGCGCGGGGCAATTGGCGTGCGCATGCGAGAATCAGCGCAATCGCATGTTCCGCCACGTCGATGGCGCAGTAGTCCGGTTGATAGGCGAACTGAATCCCATTTCGCGTGCAGGCATCCACATCCACATTGTCATACCCGATCCCATGCCGGATCAGAACCTTGCATCGATCAAGGCGGTCGATCAGTGAAGCGGGAAACCTGACCATGTTCACAACGATGAGGTCGGCATCCTTTGTGGCGGCGTAGACCTCATCCTCGTCCCTTCCCTTCAGTTGATGCGCCGAGAAACCGATCCCATGGGCACCCATCACCCCGACCTCCCAGTCAAGGTCCTTCTCGATATAATCCGTCACCACCGCGGCGAACGAGCTGGCCATGTCCGTTCAGCATTTCCTCCAGGCAATTTGATTCCCTCTTCCACATCTGCCTTCCCGGCGGCTCCATCACCCATCAAGGGGTCTTGCCCGCGACGCATCGCGCTTGCACGTCAGAGGTCCTTCCTCCCCGTGAGTTCACTCGCCTCCACGGGATGAATGCCCGCCTCCAATAATGCCCTCGTCTCGTCCTCGCCCTTGCTGCGCGCCTCGGTCCGAATCAGCACCTCCTCCGCGATCGCCTGCGGGACGTGCAACACTCCATCCGCATCGCCGAGAAAGAAGTCCCAAGGGTGGATGAGGATGGTACCCCACCAGATTGGCAACTGCCACCCCCTCAGGCGCGAGTAGGCAAACCCGTCCACGGGGCTCGAGAACTTGGCAAACACCGGAAACTGCATCTTCCGCACGAATCCGATGTCCTTTGCCCCTCCATTGATGATCGCCCCCCGCACCCCATTCTTGATGCACGTGGTGGTCGCCAACTCTCCCCAAAAGCCCGAGACCTGGTCATCGCCGGTATCCACCACGATTATCGAGTTTCGCGGATAGGACCCAACCATGCGGGCGGCGGGTCGCTCCCTCGTGTCCGGCCGGGGATCCTTGATCCACTGGATCGTGAACGCATACCCGGCGAGCGCGCGGTCGTCGTTCGTCATCCATTTCGTCAGGCACTTGCACTCGGGTCCCAGCCATTGGTTGTTAAGGCCCATCTCCTGGAATATGTCGATCACCGCGCCGGTATACAGCTTGGAGTACCGCTCGCACATCTCGTCGACATCGAGCCTGTAGGGCGAGGGGATTTCACGCACTGTGGTCAGCACGTCCTCGTCATTCAGATTGGGGACCGCATCGGTCATCGTGCTCATGTGTTGCCTCCTCGCGTTGTTGTTGATGTGCCCGGGGGGCACGCTGCGCTGGCCATCACTTTCCGCTTTCATCACCCGCCGCTCCTCACGTCGCCGCCTGATTCTCAAGCACATCGTGGTTCAGCCACCATGTGAAAAAATAACCAATTATGGGAAGCACCGCCGCCACGGCGAAAACGCTCCCATATCCCCATCCCGCATCAACGGCGTAGCCGGTGAACCACATGAACGCCGTGGCGCCGCTGTATTGCCCAAGGCTGGTCCAACTGATGACCGAGCCCATTTCCACCGCCGGGAACGAATCCGAGGCGAGCGCCAGCATGTTCGACACCCAGATGCCCCAGGAAAACGTCAGGAAACTGATGATCGCGAGGGCGACATAGGGGTTGCTCGTGAACATGACCAGGATACTGCTCATCATCAGGACGGCGCCGATGAACATCATGATCTTGCGCGCGCGGATCGGCGCCATGCCCCCGGCCACAAGCTTGCCCGAGAAATAGCCCCCGAGGATGTTCCCCACGTCCGCCGTCGCGAACGGAATCCATGCGATCAGCGCGATGGCCTTGAGATTGAATCCATGCTCCTTGTTCAAATACATGAACAGCCATGTCGCGATGAAGAACCACACGGGACTTGTAATCATGCGGGCGAAGAACAGGCCCCAGAACTCGCGCTTTGCCAGGACCGCCTTTGTCCTCTTGGTCGGCCGCAGCGCCCGGTCGGCCATGATGAGATCCAACTCCTCCTTGCGGATGCGCGGGTGCTTCTCGGGAGAGTAGAAGTAGTAAAGCCAGGCCAGTATCCACGGCACGCCGATCAACGCGCTGATCAGGAACGGCCAACGCCAGGAATCCGACGGCACCAGCGCATCGACAAAGCCTTCGCCGTTGCCGTTGGCGACCTGTTCGACCGATCCCCCCGACATCCAGACGAAGAGCAATACCGCCGGCGCGGCGATGATGGCGCCGATGGAGACGCCCCCGTTGAAGAAGCCCAGGGCGATGCCGCGCTCCTTGGCGGGAAACCACTCGGAGCAGGCCTTCGTGCAGCCCGGCCAGTTCCCCGAATCCCCGAATCCCAGGACGAAGCGGCAAACAAGGATGAACGTGAACCCCGTGGCGAAGGCGGTCATGCCGCCGCCGATCGACCAGACAACCACCGCGATCACGAATCCCCACCGGGCACCAAAACGATCCATGAACGGACCGGCGAAGAACAACCCGACGATTGAGCCGATCATGTAGGCGTTCGTGATACTCGCGAAATCCTTGGCGGTCAACTCCAGGTCCGTCGTGATAAACGGCCCGAGCACCGCCATGACCTGACGGTCAAGGTAGTTGCTCACGGTCGACAGGAAGCACAACAGGACGATCATCCATCGCAGATGACCCGTCTTCAACCCGTCGAGGACCTTTCCCGTTCCCTTCATCGCCATGGAAGTTCACGCCCTTTCGATGCGGACTTCGCGTCCGGATTCCAGCGCGTCATGCACGGCCTTCGCCACCCGTGTTGCCTCCAACCCGTCGTTGCCGCCCGGATAGCGCCCCTCGAATTGGCTTGGGGACGCGCCCTCCATCACCCGCGCGGTCATGCGCAGGAAATCCTTGATCGGCTCCACGAAATAGCCCGTGTGAACGCGTGCGCCGGTGGCCGCCGCATAGTCGTGGTTCGAGTTCACGTTGTACGTCTGCGTCGCGCCCGTGCCCACGCACCCGCGAAAACCGCGATCCTGGGTGTCCAGTTCCAGGATTCCCTCCGTCCCGATGAATCGAGCCCCCTGGTTCACCACCGCCTCGAAATTTTCCGGCAAAATCCACGAGATGTCCGCCGTGAAGACGGCTCCCGACCCAAACTCCAACTCCGCGTGGACGGAATCGTAGGTGTCGATGCCCAGCGACGCCAGCTTCCCCTTGAAGCCCCGCGCGGTCACGCGCGCCACCTCGCTCCCCAACGTCCAACGCAGCATGTCCACCTGGTGCACGCCGATGAACCAGAAGGGATCGGTCTCCGCCGCCCAACTGGCGAACCAGTCGCGCGGCACGATGATCTTGTCCTCCATGTGCACGTAACCATACTGGATCGTGCCGAGCGCGCCGGACCGGATCATGTCGCGCGCCTTTTGGTGCACCGGATCGTATCGCTTGTGGAAATCGACAAACAGCAGCGCGTCGCGTTCCTTGGCCACGCGCGTGATCTCGGCGCAGCCCTCCACCGTCAGGTCCATGGGCTTCTCGACGATGACATGCTTGCCCGCCTCGATGGCCGCCACGGCCATCTCGCGGTGCAGGTGATCCGGCGTCACGATGCTGACCGCATGGATGTCGTCGCGAGTCAGCAGTTCGCGCCAATCCGTTGTGCCGTCGATGCCCCACTCCGCGGTTGTTTTTGAAACGGTCTTCTCCGTGCGCGCGGCCACGGCGACGAGGCGCGCGAGTCCTTCGCGCTCCAGGTCGCGCGTCGCGTGCATGTGATGCTGCGCCCAGATTCCGCCTCCAATGACGGCCAGACCTGGGAGCGGCTTCATCTCGCGGCGCTCGGTCTTCGCTTCAGGCATGGTCACTCCTCATTGGCGATTTGCATCGGCGCTTCAGGCAATTGTCCGTCTGGTGAACGCTCGGATGGAGTCCCCTTTGACTCAAGGGTTTTTTCTGTATAGACATTTTAAATTCTTATTTGGGATAATCAGAGCCTAAGTCCCGGGTTGGCAGGGCAGAGCCCATTCCCCAGCGAGCATCATTCGTAGTATTTATTCCATATAGAAAAATAAATATCTTATTTGATACATTTCTCTCTTGGCAGCACAAGACAATTCTAGCGAGGCAGATCTTCTGAACGGCCTCGCCGGAACCGCATCGCGTTTCCTGATGCCTGCGGTGATTGAGGGTTTAGTAGACGCTCCACGATTCGCCAGATCTGGCACTCAAACAGAATGGATCAGTAAGGCAGTGCAGGTACAACTCCAGGTTTGTATAGCCGCTGTCGTCCGGCTTGGCGTTTCGATCCTCGGGATCATGCCGATCAAGGCTATGCAGGTCTTCCCACCAGTCTGGCATGCCATCCCCATCGGAGTCGGCCGGTGGAGCGATGTTTTCGATGCTGGGATAACCCCCGGCTTCCGACGGATTGCTGATAATACCGCCAGTCTGGCCGGTGACTTGGCCGATGATCCGCCAGTCCACTGCGTCACGCGCGTGCGAGGCGCCAACCCCTGCAAGCACCGAGTGATAGGCGGACAACGCATCCAATGTTGGCGGACTTGGGAAGTCGAACCGGGCAGGCTCCGAAGTATAGATATTGGTGAACATGCTCCAGCCGGTATTGATCCCGTTGAGATGTCCGTCCTTGTTGGCGTCGATGAGATTCCCCTGCTGATACACGCGCGTGTCCGTGCTGTAGTGAATGAAGGCGTTGCCCTGCTGGGACGCAATGGTGGAGGGGCCGGCGATGAGATAGTTGCCGATGTAGTTGAGGCGGATGTGCTCATCGTCGAGCCCGCCATTGCCGGCGTATTGTCCCCAATCGTAGATGACGTTGTTGACGAAGTCGAGCCGGAGGCCGGGATGGCCTCCGGGTTGACCACCGGGGCGCGGATTTCGCCGGTCATTGTGGGCGAGCAGGTTCCGGTAGAGCGTCACGCCTCCGTCGACAATGTTGGCGACAAGCATGCCCATGGAGTGCGGAGGTTCGACCCCGGGAAAGGGTTCGTGAAGCGCCTCACTGATGAGGCAATGCTGGACCGTGATGTTCCGGACATCATGGGTCATGCTGAGGACCTCGTCGGTGCCCCACGACGCGGAGCAATGATCGATGATGATATCCTGGGAGTTCAGGATCCAGATGGAGTCCCCCACAAATCCACGTTCGACGCCCATCCTCGAACGGATGTAGCGGACGACAATGTTGTTGGAATTGCCAATCAGGAGGTCGTAATTCCTGACCGTGATCCCGCCGGGCGAGGTCTGGCCGGCGATGGTCAGGTTGGACTTTCCCTGAATGCGGAGCCGGTCAGCCAACTCGATGGTTCCCGAAACCGCAAAGACGATGGTGCGGGGCCCGGCCGCCGTGTTGATGGCCTCTCGCAGGCTGCCGGCACCGGAGTCGTCAAGAGTTGTGACGGTGTAGACGTCACCGCCCCTCCCACCCCTGGCGTACCGGCCAAAGCCCTCGGCACCCGGAAATGCGGGGAGGAGGTCCTCCTCCTCACCGTCGAGGGCATAATTGCGATTCGATCCGATCCCCCCTCCGGTGCTGCTGGCCACCATGAAGCTTGCATTGGAGTACCGAAAGTCGCCTCCGGGGAGGTTGCCGTAAAGAGGCGCCTCGGGTGGCGTCACATTGTCACTACTGGCGAAGTTGACATGGCCACCGGGAAAGGCATTGTTGTGGCTGCCGCCAAAGTTGTCGCCGGAACCCGATCCGTTGACGACAACATTGTTGGCCGAGGCCGTGTTGTAGAGGATGGTATTGGCAATCAGTAGTTCCCTGTCGCCAGACGCGATGGAGGGAGGCTCGACGACGACCGTGGGACCGGAACTCACAAGGTCGGAATGATCGATTGCGACCGTGCTTCGATGGTCGCCGACGGGCCGGGTGTTTCCGCTCAGGGAAATGCACGTGCCCGAGCTGACAAGCGCCGAACCAGACACCTGGACGTTGGTGTCAGGCAGGTCTATCCGGATGCCGATGGCCCCCGAGGCGCTTCGGGTCTGAAGGAGTGAATCTGCAATGTCGACGCTCCACTTGGGTTGGGAGGCGTTCTCGAACACGTAGATCGATCGGATGCCGCCTTGAATCCGGGAGTCGACAATGTTAAGGGTGCCGCCATGAATCGATGTCGCATTGACCCCCAGAATGAAGGGATCCTGGGAGTCGGAGACATTGCGGACGTCGACGCGCTCGAAAGTGTAGTTGCTCGAAGCGGCAGTGGTTGCCAGCCGGAATGCCCGCCCACCCGTTCCCTTCATGTCGACATTCACATCGCGGAATGTCGCGCTGCCGACTCCGGCAGTATTGCCACCGGCTGCAAACGCGAGCATTGCAACACCGCTTGTTGTCGGCAGCGGATCAAGGAGGGAGATGTTCTCGAAGACCACCGAATCGGTGGACAGGCTGGCGAGGCGGATAAGGTCGCGTGCCAGAGCGTTCCCCGAGAAGGTGATATGTCCCCCGTCGTTTGATCCGATGATCGTCCCGTTGGAACCTTCAGCGATCATGATGAGCGCGGTTGAGCCGTCCGAAACGATTCTTGGGGACTGTCCGGGTGCCGCGACAAGCGAGAGCGCCTTGCTGAAGACCAGCGTGCCCTCGACATACGTCTCGCTGTCTGTGATGAGAATCGTATCGTCGGCGCCCGCGCCGGCAATCGCCGAGGCCAAGGTCGGAAAATCCCCGGGCACCTCGACGGTAGCCGCCAGAGCGAGGCTGGCTTGGGTCAATGCTCCCGCGAGTGCGAGGATTCCGGCGAGCCGGATATCTCTCGGCATGGAGCATGGCATGATGGGTGGCGGCAAACGGCAAGCCCTGACCGCACCACGCCCCGCTAGAGTGGGAAATCGCATAAGGCTATCCTGTCTTTTGTTGTGTGACGGCAATACGGCGAACACCCGGGAGCCGGTGAGGCTCCCGGGTCGGCAGTGGATCGCCGCTTTGGCTGATGCGGTTGGTCACGAAGTCGCGTTGACCACGATTTGGGCCAGCGCGTCGACGTCGTCCACGGTGATCTCGCCATCCTCGTTGATGTCGCCGACTGCCAGATCAATCGTGGTTCCATCGGCGACGGCGTTACCCAGTGCCGTGACGTCGATAACGTTGATGACCCCATCTCCATTCAGGTCACCCAGGGTGGAGGGCGGGGGAGTCTCGTCAAGGAATAGCTGGAAGTTGCGCCGGGAGCCAATATGCCCTCCGGTTGCGCTAGCCGTCAGAAAGGTGGTGTTGCTGTACCGGAAGTCGTTGGCCGCCAGATCCTGATAGAGGGGTTCTTCGGCAGGTGAAACGTCGGCCGTGCTGCTGAAGTCCTCATACCCGCCAGGGAATGCGTTGTTGTTGTTGCCCCCAATTTCATCATTGGAGCCTTCGCCAACCACCACCACGTTGTTTGCCGTGGTCGTGTTGTACAGTATTGAGTTGGTCACCAGAAATCCGCGGTCTCCCGCCGACGTGATGGGAGGTTGGATCAGAACGGTCGGCGGCGGGATGGCTGGTGGCTCCGGGGCTGGGTCTCCAGAGCTGACCAAGTCGCTCTGGTCAATCGTTACCTGACTGCCATCGTCTCCAACCGGACGCGTGTTCCCATTGAAGAGAATACTGGCCCCCGTGCTTGCGAATGCGGATCGCACGACCGAGATGCCGGTGTTTGGCAAATCGATGCGGATGCCGACGGCACCCACGGATGCTCGGGTGCGAAAAAGCGAGTCCTCGATATTGATGTCCCATTGCGGCTTGGAGGAATTCTCAAAGAGGTATACTGATCGGGCTCCCCCAAAGATCCGCGAGTCCTTGACATTGAGCGTTCCGCCATGCAGTGCGGTGCCGTTGACTCCGAGGATGAAGGGATCCTGCCCGTCCGCGACGTTGACCACCTCGACTCTCTCAAACGTGTAGGTGCTGGCTGCTGCGGTAGTGGCCAGACGGAAGGCTCGCCCACCCGTGCCTTTCATGTCCACAAACACATCGCGGAACGTCGCGCTCCCCACACCCGCCACATTGCTCCCCGCTGAAAAGGCCAGCAGGGCGACACCACTGGTGGTCGCCTGAGGATTGATCATGTTAAGGTTCTCGAACTCGACGGAGTCCGCCGGAACGGTGGCAAGCCGGATCATGTCCCTCGACGAGGATGCCGCGTCGATGGTGATCCGTCCGCCATCGTTGGAACCGATCTTTGTGCCGTTGCTCCCTTCCGCCATGAAAAAGAGGGCCGTGGATCCGTCCGACTCGATGGTGGGCGTTTGGCCGGGGGACGCGGCAAGGGTGAGTTGCTTGTTGAATGTCAGGGTGCCCTCGACATAGGTGTCGCTGTTCGTGATGACGATCTCGTCTCCAGAATTGGCGGCGGCAATGGCAGCCGCGACCGTGGGTTGGCCATTGGGTACCTCGATGACGGCCCCAAGCGCCGGGGCCGCCAAAAGGGCCGAGGCAAACGCAGCGCCAATCGCATGTCGTGCACACGAACGGCTGGCGGGCCATTCCTTCTCCACAAGCGAGCCGGGCATCACGCATTTGCTGGATCTGCCCAGTAGTGACCTTTTCCGAATCATGACAGTTCTCCCTTTCTCTTGGCTGCAAATAGACTGAGTCTCGTCCACGAATGGTTCATTCTTTCACCGGAGCCCGGGCTTGGCAAGTCAAATGCGCAAGCTGGAAATGACCATCCCAAATGCCCATTCTTTGCCCGGGGGGACTACTGATCGGCTCTCATCACCTCCCCTCGTCTTTCAGGAGGCTGTTCAGGTAGATTTCCAGCATGGTCTGGCCATCGCCGCCGACAAGGGAGCCATCGGTGGAATCAAGCGGATCGAGTCCGGATCCCTGCTCCCATTCATCGGGAATTCCATCCCGGTCGGTGTCTGGTGGAGGCGGGAGCGAGACGTGCCGGGGCCATCCGCCGACGTCGGCTTGGCTGTCGATGATTCCGCCTGCTTCGCGCCTCAAGTGATCGATCAGGCGGTGATCCACATCATCTCGCACGTGCGAAGCGCCGACCAGTCGAAGCTGGCGCTCGTAGGCCTCCGTGGCCGAGAGAGTTGTGACGGCGGGGTAGGGAAAGCGGTCGACGCTCCGGGTGTAAGTGCCATCAAACATTCCCCACCCGGTATCGATGCCATCGCGGATGCCATTTCGATTCGAATCGATGAGGTTGCCATTCTGGTGGACCCGGGTAAGGTGGTCGCCCCCTCGAAAGGCGATGCCGGACTGGCCTTCATCCGTCGAGGGGCCGGCGATGAAGTAGTTCGCGACGTAGTTCATCTCGGTGTTCTCATCCTTGCCCGTGTAGCCGGCCATTCTGCCCCAATTGTAGACGACATTGTTGACGAAGTCGAACCGCAGACCCGGGTGGCCGGGTGTCCCGCCGGGACGGGGGTTTCGGCTGGTATGGTGAATGAGCAGGTTGCCATGGTAGGTGACATTGGCATCCTCCACCCAGGAGATGTTGGAGCCAAAGCCGTGGGGCACTTCCTTCTCGTTGCAGGAATCATTCAGGCTCTCTGAGATGATGGTGTTCTGTATGGTGATGTCCGTGACCCCGCGACTCAATGAGAGGACCTCGTCGACCCCCCAGGAGGCCGAGACATGGTCGATGATGACGTCATGTGAGTCCCATATCCAAAGAGCGTCATCGATATATCCATTCCCGCAGTTGATGTCGCCCGGGCGAAAGCGGAGGTGGCGGATGATGATGTCGTGGGTGTTGTGGATGTACGTGCACCAGCCCTTGAGCGTGATCCCTGTACCAGGCGCGGTTTGTCCGGCGATCGTGAGATACGGTTTGTTGATTCGAAGGGCCTGCTGAAGGTCGATGACGCCGGAGACTTCAAAGACGATCGTGCGTGGTGCCTCGGCGGTCTGGAGCCCATGCCGCAGGCTGCCCGGGCCGTCGTCGAGGAGGTTGGTGACGATGTAGACGTCGCCTCCGCGCCCGCCCTGGGCGAATCGGCCAAAGCCCTCGGCGCCGGGGAAGGCTGGCAATCTGGAATCCGCGCGGGCGGGCCAGGCGACGCTGCAAAGGGACGCAACGGCGATCAGTGCCACCGTACTCGCGGTTGGGAGCATCGACGCAAAGACCCTCATCGCGTCACCTTGAAGCGCACGAACCAGATGGCGTAGTCCGGTGTGATGCCAGTCGTGAAAACGGCGACAGGATCTTCCGGAATGTCGCTTCCGCTGAATTCCGTGAGGGAATGCAACCAGTATGCATTCCCCAGCCCGTGCTGGGAAAGGGACGGCAGGGGCACCGGAGACCAGGATCGCCCCCGATCGGTGGATCGGTTGAGTTTCAAGGTCGTGTCGTGGCTGGAGATCAGCCAAATGGCGTCTGGTCCATCGGACGGTGACTGGTAGAATCCCCCGATGCCCGTTTCTCCGATATCCCAGCGCGTCCACTCGGCCGTTGCCGGATCGCGCCTCCAGCTTGCCAGGGGGAACAACCCGCCACGCAGGGTGCTGGAGTTCTCGACGAGGTCCGGCTGGTACTGTCCCGAGACCAGAACCGTGCCGTCCTTGCCGTGCCACATGTCGGTGGCGCGCGCGGTGCGATGGGTCCAGGGGGTGACCTCCGCGACCACCTCTGGCTGCACGGGCAGAGTGACACTGTAGGGGAGATTCAAATAGAGAATCTGGTGCTTGTAGCTTGTTCGATCCCGGCCATTGCTGAGAGCCATGTGGAAGCCATCGTTGACGGGTTGGATTATTGGATAACGCCACGTGGTGAACGGCTCGGTCTCGCGCTGGCTCCTTGAGAGCAAGAAGGGCCCCGACCATTGCAATGTCGCCATGTCGAGCATCGCGACATTGAAGCTGTAGACATCCGGCGGGCCGATGAAGCCGAAGACAATGCGATCTCCCCGAATCCCGGCGCTAAGATACCCCGCCGTG
>CAYTRP010000008.1:0-3631 GCA_964440195.1 uncultured Candidatus Sumerlaeota bacterium | reverse complement strand
GGACTCCGGGACCGCGAGTGATTCAAAGCGATTGAAATCCCCCGGCGCGAGAGCACGCTTGACAACAAACGTGTCGCGCATCTTGGGATACACGATGACGAGCCTCTTCTGGCTGTCAAGCAGCAGCATCCCCGGCTGGTAGTTGAGGTCATCCCATTCATAGCCACGAACCCAGCGACCGCTGGATTCGTCGAGGCGATAGATGACCCCATGGGTCTTCTCGCGGGACTCCCCCCAGTGCCCGATGGTGTAGTAATGCGTCCCGTCATAGACGAGTTTCGGCGCGTTGTAGCCCCAGTATGGAGGGGTCCATGAAAGTCCCTGGTCAATCTTGACAAGGACTGGCGTGACCTCCGGGGCGTCCAGGTCGCGTTCCAGGGCGAGATACTCCGAGAGGATGCGAACATTGACGCTGAACGTGGAACTCTGGACGAGGCCGTCGGTAATCCATCTGCCCTCCTCATCCTGCGCAGCAACGATGTCGGACACGCGAGGGAGCAACGCGCGAATCCGCGCGCGCTTCTGATCGCGGGTCATCTCGGGTGCCGGGAGAATCTGCTGCTCGGAGGCGTCCGTCCACTGCGTTGTGTACTCTGATTCCTCGGCTCTCGTCGCCGGTTGGGTGACCGAGTTTCGAGATCGGAGCACTGCTTCAAACTGCTCGAGCTTCCGGGACACGCCAAAGGGACTTTGCCATGAATAACCGGGCAGCAGATTATCGTCTGCATAGGTGATTTGGCGCTGGGCGTTCGTGTAGATGGGACGGTTGGTCCCAAGTTCATAGAATCGCGACCACATTCCAGGCTTGGCCTCCGATCGGCGGAACCACTCGATGGCCGGAACCAATGCATCGAGATACCGCTCGTCACCCGTCGCATGGAACAGTTCGACGAGAGTAGTCATCACTTCGAGGCTCTCCCACGAGGCGGCTGCGGGGAATTCGAAGTTGCGAGCCCAAGCCGGCTCCATGTCGAAGTTGTATTGCTGGGCCCAGATGGGATGGGGCTCGGGAAGTTGTGCGCGGAGGATGAAGTCTCCGCCTCGGCGGGCCGATTCCAAATAACGTTCGTCGCCAAACTGCTTCCAGGCGACGAGCATCGTCAAAATGCAATCGGGGATGGATCGGTCGTTGAAGGTATAGTACGCACGGTAATAAACGCCCGGCCAAGTGCGCGGCCAATCACGGGGGACCTTTGCATCGACGAGGGGATGCTCGTCCGGAATCCTGATCGGACGCAGTACCTGGGCAGAAGACGTGTTGCCCTGGCTGACAAGGACCTCGTCGTCAGGCGGTGGTTGTGCGTCGAATGCCTGGGGCCATGCGCCGTTGGGATACTGGGCGCGAATCATGCCCTCGAGGCCATGGTCGAGGCTCTCCCGGATGGCCAGGTCCCGCTCGTCGAGCGGACCACGAGTGCGGGCCACCACGGCCATCAGAAATCTCAAGGCGCTTTGGGTGTTGTCGTCGTCAAAGGTGCTGACGTTTCGGCGAGTCGTTATTTGTTCTGGAGTGAGCTGCCCCACGGCGTCGCGCAGGTAGACGCTCTCTCGCCACGCAGGGTCAGAGTCGATCAGGTACTCCCACCCACCCGATTCCATCTGCCCGCGGGTGAGAGCATAGGCGGCAGCCTTTGCGGCGTCGAGGTACCGTGGATCACCAGTTGCGTCATAGGCGGCAATGAAGGCACCGCCGACAGTGGGCGTTCCGGGTGGTTGAACCCAGACCTGCGTGGCGGAAGCAGGGCTCTCTCCCCACCGTTGCGCAAGATCAGGCGAGTACTTCCAGAGGTAGCCACCGTCGGCGGAAATGGATCGGAAGTACCGGGTCCCCCGCTCGAGAGCGGCGCGGGCCTTCTCGGCATCGGGGCTGCTTGCGGGAGACAACGACATCCATCCAATCATGAATGCCGCCAGTAACAACGTGATGCGACGCATTGGGAGGCGTCCTTCCGAAGTGGCCTGACTGCGGGGGATCTTAGTCACGGTGTGGGCCTCGTGCCATGGTCGGTTCCGGCGGAATTGCAATCTGTTGGGGGGCGGCATCGAACTGGACGAACCATGTCTCGTAATCCGGAACCGCACCGGACGTGAAAATGGCGCAGGGGCGGCTGGGAATCACACTGCCGCTGGCGGCTGAAACCGTATGGATGGTGGAGGTGCGATCAAAAGAGTGGCCGTTCAACGCCGGCAGATTCTGGGGCTCCCATGAATCCCCGCCATCGGTCGACTTGTAGAGCCTCAGGGTAGTGCCGAAGGACGAGATGATCCAGAGAATGTCGGGATGCTCCGGGTCCTGGAAAGGGGCGCCGACCTGCGAGGAGCTAAGTGTCTGCCGTTGCCATGCCGGATCCGCGGGCCGCTTTCTCCAGACGGAGAGAGTGCCGTTGTCTCCATCCTGAAACTGACCCGTGATGAAGGTCGTCCCATCGACTGCGCGCAACATGCCGGCCGCCTGGGCCATTCGACGCGTCCACGGGATGGCTTCGGCCACGACGGTTGGCTCGACGGGTGCCTGAATCGCATAGGGAAGCCGGAGGTGCAGCACTTGGTGCTTGTAACTCGTCGAGTCGCGCCCATTGCTGAGGACCATCTCAAAACCGTCTGGTCCCGGGTGAATGATTGGATACCGCCAGGTGGTGTAGGGCTCGACCTCGCGCTGGCTTCTCGCGAGCATGAACGGGCCGGACCATTGGTTTGTCTTCATGTCGAGAATGGCGACGTTGAAGCTATATACCTCCGGGTGACCAATATACCCGAAGACAATCGCATCGTCATGAATCCCCGCGCCCAAGTACCCCGCGGGCGACATCCAGTCGGGGGTCTGAATGGACTCGAAGTCAGTGAAGTTGCCTGGCGCAATGGCCCGCTTGATGACCGGCTTCTCGCGCATTCGCGGATACACGAGGACGAGGCGCTTGTCACTGTCGAGCAGGAGCATGCCCGGCTGATAATTCAGGTCGTCCCACTCGTATCCCAGGGTCCACTTGTCACCATCCAGGCGATAGATGCGCCCGACGGTGACGGAGCGCTCGGCACCCCAATGCCCGATGGTGAAGAAGTGGGAACCGTCGTGGACGAGCTTGTAGGCATTGGTTCCCCACAGCGGGCTCGTCCACGATCGACCCTCATCGATCTTGACGAGCCGGACGCTTGCCTCTGCAACTTCCGCCATCGCCCCAGCCGGCGGCATGCCCATTCCCAGTGCCACGACAGCGATTGCCAGACAGGACTTCATGACGGGCTCCCGGGTTGTTCGAGGTCGCGCAAGTAATTGATCATGCGGTAGAGGCGCGCGACGTAGGTGCGGGTGTCGTATCCCACAAACGGCCATGCGGGATTGTCGATGAAGTGGGACTCGTCGAGCAGGAGATCCTCCTGGATCCATGCGCCGTTGTCACCCATCTCTTCGATGAGTTGGGCAATCTCGAGTGCATCGCTGGCAACCGTGCGATAGTCCGCCGCGGATGTCTTGCGGTAGAGAACAGGCGTCGTGTGGGTCTTGGCGCGTCCCGCATCGTACTCGGCGCGCGCCGCCGCGGGACTCATGGCGGCCACACGGCGAAATTCGCCGCGAAAGCCATCCAGGTCGAGCGGGAAACGCAATCCGTAGCGGTAGGCCTCGTCGGCATTG
>CAYTRP010000007.1:13145-21790 GCA_964440195.1 uncultured Candidatus Sumerlaeota bacterium | reverse complement strand
CCCTCGCGTCGGCGTTGCCAATCTGCTTCGGCTATTCGAATTCGCCGCCGCCCTCGCCTTCGGCCTTCTCGCCACGCCCCTGTCTGCCCAGACCATCATCTACCTCAACTTCGACGAGCAGGAAGATGTCGAACAATGGACCGACGACGGGGAAGGCAACCTCTTCATCACGTTCGCCAACCGTGACCCCTACACACCGGGCCCTTCCGAGATCGGCCCGACTTTGCCACCCCCCTTTGACAATCTGAACCTGCGTTTCGAGATGAAATCCACCGAGTTCGGCGGCCCGGCCTTTGGGCCCACACCCGCCTACGATGGACCCAAGCAGGGGGGAAAGTCCCTCCTCCTGCCCCAGGACTCCGGCGAGGTGGCGGGCATTCGCATCATCTCCGACAACGGCGTCGCCCCCACTTCCTTCACGATGGAAGCGGTCTGGTGGACCGATGACATCACCGGCGACGGCAACACCGTCGGCATCCAGTCCATCATGGGATCGGAAGCCGTCGGGGGGCAGGAACTCGGTGCCTTCTTCGTCCGCACCGTCTATGTCGGCGGCCAGCAATTCATGGATTACTGGACCGATCGCGGCGA
The DNA here is from genome assembly GCA_964440195.1 of uncultured Candidatus Sumerlaeota bacterium. GTDB lineage: Bacteria > Sumerlaeota > Sumerlaeia > SLMS01 > JAHLLQ01 > CAYTRP01. The sequence goes on along the minus strand of CAYTRP010000007.1, from coordinate 21,199 downwards.
CAGCAACAACGAGGCGATCCGTGTCGTCGGTCCCACCGCGTACCCCGGGTCGCGCCTTGTTCACGACGCCTTCGTGCTCGAGTTCAATCCCGACAATCCCGCCCAGTGCGTCGTGCGCGCCTATCGCGACGGCGTGCCCGTCACCATTCAATGGCCCAGCACCCCCCACAACGGCCAGACTCAGGCGCCCTACAATGCCTTCTTCCCACGCCCCGATGGCCCCGGCCTGGTCCCCACCACCATCTTCGGCGTGCGCGGCACCATCGATCCCGAGGAAGGCGCGTTGCGCATGATCGCCCTCGGATACAATTCCTCCCATGACCCCGACAACGACAAGCGCGCACTGCGCGGTGGCATCGACGCGTTTGCGCTGACAGTCGGCGTGCTCACGCCCGATAATTTCGTTCTCCCCTCCGGGACACCCATCCCCTTCCCGGAGGCCGGGCAGGTTGACTCATTTGGGATTTTCTGAAGCAGGAAGGGTGGCGTGGACGCCGGAGACGAGTCGCACCAGAAAACTCAGAAAGGTTGTTGTCTAAATGAAGCGCGCCTTTACCCTCATCGAACTCCTGATCGTCGTGGCCATCATCGCCATTCTGGCGGCGATTGCGGTCCCCAACTTCCTGGAGGCGCAAACACGCGCCAAGATCTCCCGACTTGCTTCGGACATGCGAACGGCCGCGGTCGGCCTCGAGGCCTACTACGTGGACAACAACAGGTACCCGTGGGATGAACAACACGATGAGCGTCGCGGAATCCATCGCTATGATGGCTGGTTCTTTTCGAACGTATTCTTGGTAACCACGCCTGTGGCTTACTTGTCCAGTGCCGAATTGAGTGACCCCTTTTACAGACCCGACGATACCGTTGAAAGCGGACAGAAGGTACGCTCCTTCCGGTATTACAATATGGGATACGGCGGAACTGGGAACAATTGGGGCGATGACGTCGCGCCTGCTGTCAACAATCGGGCAGGTAGAAATGTCCTCCCCATCCCCGGCTATTGCCTCTACAGCTATGGCCCGGATCGGGAGACGCAGTACGGAGAATATGTCGTCGCCGGTCTTAACGTCGTAGGCAATGGCTTCTTCCTCGGGGTCGATTCCCTCTACGACCCGACCAACGGCACCCGTAGTTTTGGGGATATCATCCGCCTCCAGACATCTGGCGGTCTCAACCTTCAGAACCCCTGACCCCCGTCGTCACTTCCAGCATGATCGCACCACCACCCAAGCGCGTTCCACCTCGCCATCGGGAGCACCGGCGCTTCGGCGGGACGGAGCGAGATGCAGGCTGTCCCAAACTCACAGGGGCAGCCAGACAACTCTGTCCGCGAAATCGTCCCGGTTGCCGGCCAGGCTGATGGCCCCCAGTTCCGAGACAAGCTGACCTATGTTGAGCTTCCGCTGGGAGATGTGGACAAGGCCGGGAAACGCGCGGTGATTCTCCACGCGTTCCCGCGCGAGACGAAGAAAATCCGTGTCGTGGGTGACAAACACGCGCCCTGAATCGATCGAACGGGCAAAGACTTTCGAATCGGCCGCCCCCTATGGCATTTTTCATTTTTGTATGTCCCATAAATTTTAATCATGATTAGAGCATTTTGCAATTTCTTGTATCCCTCTGGGCATTGCCAACGGCTGATCCTAGAGGGATCAAAACAGCACGGGCTCCAGGAAATCGGCAAAGGCAAAGCCGTCGTGGCGGCTACAATTCAGTGCAAAATGCTACATTGTCCGGGCAAGAAAAACCCCGCCGGTGAAGGCGGGGCGGGCGGGGAGCATTTCCGTTAGTGGCGCCTTGGGGAATCGCGGTGGTGCCGGGGCGGCGACCCCGGACGATGCCCATAATCCGGGCGACGAAGCGAGTGGTGGTGGCGCGGAGGCCCGAAGTAAGTGGGGGGACAGTAGTTGTAGGAATAATAGCGGGGATACACGTACACGGGGCGAGGGTACACGACCACGGGAGGCGGCGGCACATAGACCGGCTCGTAGCGGGGCAGCGGTTCATAGACCGGATAGGGGTCGTGGATCACAATCGGCGGCGGAGGCGGCCCCAGAATGATGGTGAACCTGCGTGAATAGAATCCAAAGGATGGATAAGAGTGCCGATAGCCGACGGACTCGACGGCCGGGGCCGGTCCGCCCGTGAGGGCCGACCGGGCCGGCACGCTCTGGCGGGGCGCGTCCATCGACCGCGAAGCCTGGGTGACGCTCTGTTCAAGCCGCGAATGGAACTGGACGGGTTCAACGCGGCGAACGGGAAAGGCCTCGCCGCCCCCGGAGATCTCATACTCCCGCAGCCAGTCGTACTTTTCGGTCGTGGCAAAGGCCGAGAGGGTCGCCGCCCCCCGGGGTTCGCTGGCGACCAACGTATAGGAGGAGTCCGGCAGCGACACGGGGCGCGACGCACGCACGAGATTGTCCCGGTGGTAGCCGTTGGGAAAGATCTGGCGGGTGGTGCCATGGGCGTCGGTGCTGAGCACATAGACCCAGGCGTCCTTGTCGGTGCGCACGGTGAACTCGACCGGGTCGCCCACCTTGTAGGAGGAGTTGGACATTTCGAGGGAGACGTTCACCCTTCCCGCGCCCGGGGACTCTCCGATCTGTGCGGAGGCCATCCCCACGGTCCAACCCACCAGCGGTACCACCAGCACCAACCATCGCGTTTGGTTCAGCATGTTCGATTCTCCTGACTCCCCATTGGGGTGGCGGCCCTGGAGCTGCCACCCCAAATGACAAGTGGGACCCTCCGTTGGTTCCCGCCGAGGCCGCCGTTTTCCGGCCGGGTGTCTCCCAATCGCCCCTCCGGGACCGGTTTCCCTTGCGCGACGCCGCCCCGGATCGCACATAGGAGCCTCGGATGTATGCTGAATCCCATCTGCACAAGGCAGGAATTGGACCCATGAATTACTCCCCCATGAACGATGGCGTCGCCGTGCGCCCGGCTATCGACACGGCACTGAGCGACCGGATGGCGTTCATCGCCAAGGTTTACCTGATGGCCTTTTCGGGCATCGGCGTTTTTTTTGCCACCCTTGCGACCCTCTTCTTTGGCGTCATTTGGGGTAACCCGCCCATCACGGCGCTGGTGACCTTCCTCGTCGGCCTTCCCTGGTTCGTGCACTTTGCCGGCATCCTCGGCATCAGCTTCGCCGCGGGCTGGGTCTCGATGATCAAGGGGTGGAACATCTTCTTTTTCTACCTGTTCGCCGTCGTCATGGCGATGTTCACCATCGGGCTGACGCTCTTCGCGGTCAGCGTCGGCGGCCTGGCCATCGTCGTGCAGGCCGGCGCGCTGACGACGCTGGTCATGGGCGCCCTCACCGCGTTCGTCTTCATCACGCGCAAGGACTTCTCCTTCATGGGGAACTTCCTGTTCTGCGGCCTGATCGTCCTGATCGGCACGGCGTTGCTCTTTGGCATCGGCGGCAGCCTGGGCTTTGGCAATATGGAGCCCCTGCACGTCGGACTCTCCGCCGTTGCCGTGCTCCTGTTCATGGGCTACGTGCTCTATGACACGTCGAACATCCTGCACCACTACGCGACGGACATGGTCGTGCCCGCCGCGCTGGCTCTGATGATCAACTTCATCGTGCTGTTCCGCAACATCCTGCACCTGCTGGCCATCGCCAAGCGCTGATCGACCCGCCCGGCCGTCGTCAACCCCCCGCGCGCCCTTGGTCGCGGGGGTTTTTGTTTGTCCCCCACCGGACGGGCCAAAGGATGCCGCAACTCCCCCTCCTCCTGGCTGCTTGCCTGCTTTTGTGCCTCGCCTGCTCCAACCCCGAGGCCACCGCTCGGCTGCGCGAGGCGGGCGAGCTTTAGCACAGGCCCCGGAAATGCCTTTCGACAAGTTGAAATGCGCATGGAACGCATGTCCGTTTGGTCTTGCTTCATCATCGCCCCGGCGCTGAAAGACTGGCGGAACGCAAGGGGGCGGCAGGACATTGGACGACACCGCAGCGGCAAGCATCACGGAAAAGCATTCGATCGCGGCAAGGTTGCGCCCCGTTCTTGTCTCCATCAGGAAGCGCTACCGGCGGGAGGAAAGGGTCACCATCGGGGATCTGGTGACGGAAATGGGCTCCGACGGGGGGCCCCTGACGGTTTATCTTCTCTCCCTCCCCTTCCTGTTCCCCGTCAGCCTTGGACCAATCACTTGGCCGGCATCGTTCCTGATGGGCTTTCTGGGCGCACGATTGCTCGGAAAACGCGGGGACAAGCCCTTGCCCGCCAAGTACCTGAACGTCTTGCTCCCCGTCAGGGCCTTCGACGTCATGCGCTGCCTGACGTTGCGGCTGGCGAAGTGGGGACGCGCCCGCGAGAAGCGGCGCGAGAAGCGGTGCGGCGCGCGGGAGGAGACTCGTCTTTTGGGGGACGACCGTTATGCCCGCCGCGTGGCGGGCGTCCTCATTATCTACGGGGCCTTTCTGCTCATCCTGCCCTTGCCGGGTATCCCCCTCTCCAACACGTTCCCCGCCTTGGGGCTTGCCTTTGCCGCGGCCGGGTTGCTCAAGCGCAGCAACCGCCTCTTCGCCGCCTCGATTGGCATGATGTTGTTTTCCACCGTTTACTTTGTTTTGATCCTCTATCTGGGCTATGAGGCCATAACCCGGCTCTACCAGTATATCTTCCCTTGATTGTCCATGAAAGGACTCCGTTTTGTTCTGGTACTGGTTTTCATTTCTCGCGCTGATTCTTTTCCTTCTCGCGCTCGACCTCGGGGTCTTCCATCGCAAGAACCATGTGGTCCGCGTCCGCGAGGCCATGGTGTGGACCTGCGTGTGGATCGCGCTGGCGCTGTTGTTCAACGTCTTCATCTACTTCGCCTACGAGAACCACTGGGCGGGCATCGGGCGGGACTTCGGGCACCAGCTCGACGGCAAGACGGCCGCCCTGCAATACTTCGCCGCCTATCTGGTGGAGAAGTCCCTCAGCCTCGACAACATCTTCGTCTTCGCCATCATCTTCCAATACTTCGCCGTGCCGGCCATCTACCAGCACCGCGTTCTCTTCTGGGGGATCATCGGCGCCCTGATCCTGCGCGGCGTGATGATCGCCGCGGGCGTCATCCTGATCGAGCGTTTCGAATGGATCACCTACGTCTTCGGCGCCATCCTCCTCTTCACGGCCTACCGCATGGCCACCTCGACGGACGAGAGCGTTCACCCGGAGAAGAATCCCCTGGTGCGCCTGGCCCGCCGTTTCTGCCGCGTCACTCCCGACTATCGCGGCGAGCGGTTCGTCGTGAAGGAAAACGGCGTCTGGGCCATCACCCCGATGTTGCTCGTGCTGCTCGTCGTCGAAAGCACCGATGTCATCTTCGCCGTCGATTCGATTCCGGCGGTCTTCGCCATCACGCGCGACCCGTTCCTGGTCTTCACGTCGAACATCTTCGCCATCCTTGGCCTGCGCGCCCTGTACTTCGCCCTTGCGGGGGTGCTCCGCCAGTTCCATTATCTCAAGCATAGCCTCGTCATTCTGCTGGCCTACATCGGCATCAAGATGATCATGGCAAACCATTACCATATCCCCATCACCTGGTCGCTCGGCATCATTTGCGCGATCCTTTCCGCGGGGGTCATCTTCTCCGTCATCCTGCCCGCGAAGCCGAAGGAGGAAGAGTCGTCCGCAAGACACTGAAGGCCGCCGTTCGCGGGACTTTCCCGGGGGGGACTGCCCGCTGCTCCGACCTTGACGGCAAACCATGGAAATCGCGCTCGAAATCCTGCTGATTTTCCTCCTGCTGCTGGCCAACGGCCTGTTTGCCTTGTCGGAAATCGCCATGGTGTCCTCCCGCTCCGCGCGGCTCCAGACGCTCGCCGACAGGGGGAGCAAGACCGCAAGCCTCGCACTGACGCTCAAGCAGACGCCGGAGAAGTTCCTCTCTACCGTTCAGGTCGGCATCACGCTGGTCGGCATCCTGGCCGGGGCCGTGGGCGGGGCCGCGCTCGCCGCCGACCTCGCCGCCGTCCTGCAACCCCTGCCCGTCGTCGGCCCCTATGCCCTGCCGGTCGCCTTCATCGCCATCGTGGGATGCATCACCTATGTCTCTCTTGTCGTCGGGGAACTGGTCCCGAAGCATCTCGCCCTGCGCGACCCGGAATGGTGGGCCTGCGCGACGGCCCCCATGATGAACACGCTCGCCTCCGCCAGCACGCCGGTCGTCTGGCTCCTGAGCCAATCGACCGGCCTCGTGCTCGCGATCCTGCGCATCGAGTCCAAGGAGGAGGCCGCGATCACCGAGGATGAAGTCAACGTCCTCGTCGCCCAGGGGGCCAGCGCGGGAAGCTTTCGCGATTCCGAGAGGGACATTGTCGCCCGCGTGCTTCACCTCGACGAACAACCCATCCGCACGGCCATGACTCACCGGATGGATCTCGTCTGGCTGCGCAAGGGCGACGACCTGCAAACCAACCTCGCCCGCATGATCGAAGCGGGGTATAGCAATTTTCCCCTGTGCGACGAATTGCCCGACAACGTGATCGGCGTCGTCTCCCTCAAGGCCGTCTGGAAGGCCCTCCACGAGAACGAAGCCGCCGGCCACGCCGGGCAGATCCGCCTCGAGTCCCTCGCGACGAAACCCGTCTGGATTCACGAGACCATGATGGCGGCGGACGTGCTCGAACTCTTTCGAAGCCAACGCACCCATGTCGCCCTGGTCCAGGACGAGTACGGCGGCCTCGCGGGGCTCGTCACCGATCACGACCTGCTGGAAGCCATTGTCGGATACATCCCCGGTGCCGACAGCGCCGCCGAGGAGGCCATCACGGTCCGCGCCGACGGCAGCTTCCTCGTCGCCGGATGGGCTCCGGTCACCGAAGCCGGCAAGGCCATCGGGCTGCGCTCTCTCAAGCAGGAGAAGCGTTACCACACCATGGCCGGGCTTCTCCTCCACGTCGCCGGCCGCCTCCCCGCCGTCGGCGATGTCTTCGACTTCGACGACTGGACCCTCGAAGTCGTCGACAAGGATGGAAATCGCATCGACCAGATACTCGTCTCCAAAAAACCGCCGCCGAAAAAACCAACCGCCGAATCCTGAATGCACTGGCGGGGACGAACACGGACGGGCACGGACAGCGATCCACGAACCACGAACCACGAATCCCACTTCACCCTTCACCCTTCACTCTTCCATGACCGCGCCCCACGACATCCCCGACGCATTGCTCGAAGTCGGCCGCCGCGCATGGCAGCGCGGATGGGTGGCGGGGAATGACGGAAACTTCTCGTATCGCCTCGACGCGGACACGTTGCTCGCGACGCCAACGATGGTCAGCAAAGGGTTCATGGCGCGACAGGACCTCGTGCTGATCGACATGGAGGGCGGCCCGCTCCCCCACCAACCGCTCGGTTCCACGCGGCGCACCACCACCGAGATCCGTCTGCACCTCAACGCCTATCGCCACCGGCCCGACATCCGAGCCGTGTACCATGTGCACCCGCCCCACGCGACGGCGTTCGCGGCAGCGGGCGTGCCCATGCCGAAGGGCGTCCTTGAGGAATTCGAACTCGTCCTCGGCGAAATCCCCATGGTGCCGTACCAACCGACGGGGACGTGGGAATTCGCGCGGGGTCTCGACCCGTGGATCGCGACGCACAACGCCTTCCTTCTCGCCAACCACGGCGCGGTGACGTTCGGCGCCGATCCGTTCGATGCGTATTACCGCATGGAAGTGTTGGACCACACCTGCCGCATCCTGCTGCTCGCGCAACAGCTCGGCGCGTGGCGGCGATTGGACGTGGAGAACCTGCGCGCGTTGTTGGCTGTCAAAACCGGGAATGGAATGACTGACCCGCGCGCGGGGCAGACGGATGACGAGTTGATGGATGACGCGGTGGCCCCATCACAAGGCAGCGTGGCGATGAGCGAATTCGCAGGCGAGAAATGGGATGGGAAGACATGGCCGGTGGTGGTGGACGAGCCGAAGAAGGGGTGAGGGCGGGTGATGAGTCTCTTTGAAGTCATCCCGACGGGAGAGCGTGTCGATGCCCAAACTCAGCCGGCTTGTCGATGATAGCTGGGAGCTGCTCTACCAGCCACGTCTCTTC
>CAYTRP010000007.1:10950-13135 GCA_964440195.1 uncultured Candidatus Sumerlaeota bacterium | reverse complement strand
GCCCCGAGTCCTGGTACGTGCTGTATGTGCTCCATACGTCGCGCGGCGAGGCGGAAACGGGTCGGTATGAAAGCACGCTTCTCCGTCTGGACGAGGTCGTGAAGTTCCTGGATGAGTATTGGGGCTTTCTCGGACTGGATAGTCGTTACGACTTGTGGTTCCTCTCACCTGACTCAGGTGCCACCATCGTTTGGGATCGGCACGACCATCTCTGGCTTTATGGTCCCTTGGCGGATTTTGAGTCGGTGCTGCTCAGGCACGGGTATGAACGCGGAACTCCCTTCTATCCGTCGCCACATATGCATCAATATCACTGGGAACTCGACGTGGACGCGACGGCACTGCTGGCGGAGTTCGATTGGTACCGGACACCCTTGCGGGAAAGCGATCGGCAATGGCTTGGAGATGAAGAATAGGTCGCGTTGAGGGCGGGGGGACCCAATCCAACTCCGCGAGGTTCGACAAATCGCGATCCTCTAGGTTGTGCGGCCATCGATCTGTTTACCCTGCTCATCGATGATCACGTGCAGGGTAAACGGACCGCGCAGGGCTTTCGGGACAACCCTACTCCGCAACAACAGGCCGCAGGAGCTGCACCATGGTCTCGAGTCCGGGACGCGCGGCGTCCATGGCTTTGATGGTCCCCGTCGCGCGGATGAAGACGGAGCCTTGCGGGCCGCCTTCCGCCACGATGCCGTAAAGGACCGCGTCCTTGATGGGCGTCGGCGGGGGCGCGGCGGGTCCCATCGCGGTGGGTGTATAGTTGCCGCGCACGACGACCTCGCTGACAATCAGGCCGTTGGCGCGGCTCTGGTAGAGCGTCGGCGGCCAGCCGGGCATGGGCTCGACCTGGCCAATCCAACGGTTGATGTTCATCTCGGCTGTGCCACCCTGGCCTTGGCCGAAATAGAAGACGACGACTTCGACGCCCCCGTCCGCTTCGTTGGCGGCGGGAACGCTGATCTCGGCGGCGCGCATGGGTGAGTTCGAGAGCTTGAAGGCCCATTCGCGAGGGAAGACAAACTCGAGTCCCGCGGCGGTGTGCGACTTCAACTTGTCGGGCGCGAGTTGCGCGCGATCGGGCGGGCGTTCGAACTTGAGCGCGCCGGCAGCGGCGGGCACATTGGGCATGGCGGCCGTTGTCGCGGGGCCGGTTGTTGAGGGGCGATCAGTCTCGTACAGGACCTGCTCCTCCTTGCAGCCGCTGATCAAAACGAGGGCGGCGAGGGCAAGAAGGGAGAGGGAGCGTTTGGGGTGCATGGGTGTCCTCCGGCAAGCGTTGAAGGAATCTGGCACATGCATGCCGGGGCGTGACAAGATGATAAGCGGGCGGGGTGCCAATGCCGTTCAATGGTTTTTGCCCCATAAGTGTTGTCGTTCCAATGAATCCCAACGGGATTCCGTATGATAGCCCCGGGTTGCGCGGCACGTGCTACCCGGGGTTGGCGATCACCAAGTGCCCCTACCCCAAAGGGGTTGCGTAAAGCGCGGCGAGCTTGTCGCAAGGCATTCTGGTGGAACCCTTACGCAACCGCTTTGCGGTAGGGGTTTTGGGCGACCTGACCGTGGGTAGCCGCGCGTCAAAAAACCGACGCGCGTCAACCCACGGCTATTTTACGCAGCCCCGTTGGGGCATTTCCAGCGATGCGCAACGGCGAGAATTTCCGCGCCTTCAAGGCAGAAACCACTGAACGGCATTGGCGGGGCGCCCGATTGTCGCGTCGCAGCCGGATGACAAGCGGGTGATTATGCGTTGTAAGTGGAGGACGACGTGGTGCCGCCGCGTCCGGTCCAGTTGGTGTGGAAGAACTCGCCTCGGGGCTTGTCGGTGCGCTCGTAGGTGTGCGCGCCGAAATAGTCGCGCTGGGCCTGGAGCAGGTTGGCGGGGAGGCGCTCGGTGCGATAGCCGTCGTAGTAGGCCAGCGCGGCGGTAATGGCGGGCATGGGAATGCCGTGCGAGATGGCAAGCGCGGCGACACGGCGCCACGAGGGCATGGCCGTGTGAATGGCATCACGGAAGAAGGGATCGAACAGAAGGCTGACGAGGGCCGGGTCGCGATCAAAGGCTTCCTTGATGCCGCCAAGGAAGGCGGAGCGGATGATGCAGCCCCCGCGCCACATGAGGGCGATGCCGCCGTTGTTCAGCGTCCAGCCGTATTCCCGTGCGGCGGCCTGCATGAGCTGG
>CAYTRP010000007.1:4449-10940 GCA_964440195.1 uncultured Candidatus Sumerlaeota bacterium | reverse complement strand
AGCTGGTAGCCCTGCGCGTAGCTGATGATCTTCGACGCATAGAGCGCTTGTTCAAGGTCGCGGAGCACCGCGCGACGGTCGCCCGCAAAGGCGGGGACATCCGGCCCGAGGAGAATGCGCGACGCATGGACGCGCTCGTCCTTGAGCGCCGAGAGGCAGCGTGCGAAGACGGCTTCGCCGATGAGCGTGAGGGGTTGGCCGAGGTCGAGGGCGGCAATGGCGGTCCACTTGCCAGTCCCCTTTTGCCCGGCGGCGTCGAGGATGATGTCGACCGTGGCGGTGCCGTCTTCCTCGGTGAAGGCGAGGATGTCGCGGGTGATCTCGATGAGGTAGGAATCAAGGACGCCGGTGTTCCACTTGGCGAAGGCGTCGCTCATCTCGGCGTTGGTCATGCCGAGGATGTTGTGCATGACGTGATACACTTCGCAGATCATCTGCATGTCGCCGTACTCGATGCCGTTGTGGACCATCTTGACGAAATGGCCGGAGCCTTCCTCGCCCACCCAATCGCAACACGGCACGCCATCGTCCACCTTGGCGGCGATGGCCTGAAAGATGGGCTTCACATGGGGCCATGCCTCGGGATTGCCGCCGGGCATGATGCTGGGGCCCGTGAGGGCGCCTTCCTCGCCGCCGGAAACGCCGGTGCCGACGAAGAGGATCCCCCTGGCGGCGAGATCCTTGCAACGGCGGTTGCTGTCGGTGAACAGCGAGTTGCCGCCATCGATGACGATGTCGCCGGCGTCGAGGTGCGGAAGGAGCGCGGCGATGGTGGAATCGACCGGCGCGCCGGCCTTGACCATGATCATGACCTTGCGCGGGCGCTTGAGCGCGGCGCACAGCGAGGCCACGTCATGAAAGCCGAGAATGTTCTTCCCCCGGGCGCGGCCGGCCAGGAACTCGTCCACCTTGCTCGTCGTGCGGTTGTGGCACGCGACGGTGAAGCCGCGCGATTCCATGTTCAGAATCAGGTTTTCGCCCATGACGGCGAGTCCGATGACGGCTATGTCGGCGGTGAGATTGGTCATGAGGCTGGGGGCTCCCGGGGGACAGTATGGCGCGGGAGATTGGGGAAGCGGGGACGGGAGGTGCAAAGAGGATTTTGCGCGGCGGGAGAGGGGGATACTGTAGCAGGAGGGTCTGCTTGGAAAGGTAATGGTGAATCGCATGGCCAAGACAATTCACAAGAAGGCGAGACAGGACTCTGAACAGCCAGTCCTCCACAACTCAGTGGAGGATTCGGACGAATTGGATGACCTTGTCAGGCGAGAAGACGGCCCCATCCCGCCCGGAAGGAACCGGTGGTCGTGCGTGCCCGAGTCGTCCATGTGGGTCGGGATACGCCCGCATGGGAGAGCCCCGCTAAACAGTGACGCTATGGCATTTTGCTCTATTGTGTATTCCAATTCTGGGAGTGGCGGCGGTGGACGTTCTTCCAATCGCCAAAGCGCTCGGGCAAATCGCGCCAAGGGATGCCCGCGCGGTAGATCATCGCCTAGACGAACAGGCGGTTGTCCCTGGCCGTGACGCCGACGGTGCCTTCGCGGCCGGGCAACAGATCTTCGATGGCTTGCCACTGGTCGTCTCGCAGGGCGTAGCGGCGGGTGGACATGGATGGAACTCTCCTCGTTCGCGGGGCCGGAAACCCCAGCCAAGGCCACCACTCGTCACACGCGCAACATCATTTGACGACACGCCCTAAAGGATGAAGAGGGATGTTGGGATTGCCAGACGAGGCGGATTTGGCATGGAATGAAGCGTGGCACGGGCGTGGCGGAAGTGATCATCAGGCGAATAAAAGAATCCGGACAGGAGCGTCGAAATCATGCGTCGCCTTGTTGTTCCGGCAATCTTCCTCTGTCTGGCGATAGTTCTCGTGTCATGGTGGGTTCAGAAGCGCGCCCTGGATGTGGACAGATCCAATGTCGTTGCCCAAAAAACAACCGTCGGAGGAGAGGAATTCACGACACGGAAAGAGAACGCCACGGCAAGTACCCCTTCCCTTCCACAAGGCCGTGCTGGCGCAAGCCGGGAAATCCGCCCCGTCCCGGGCATTTCCGGCCGTGTGCGTCTGGCGAACGGAATGCTGCCGCCGAAGGGAACGAGGGTGCGGGCAAGCACAACGGCATGGGGAGAACGTCCGTCCGTCGAGGAGTTTGAGGATGGGGTGGAAGTGGAACCGGATGGGTCGTTCACGCTTGAAGAAAGCGCGGGGTTCCGGGGACGAGTGTTCGCCCATGCAAAGAACCATGCGGTTTCCGGATCGCGCGAATTCCTGCTGGGCCATCGTCATCTTTCGGGACTTGGGATTGTGCTGGAGCCCGGAGTGACGGTGGGCGGCGTGGTCCTGTCCCCACGGGGGGAAGCCGTATCGGGAGCGCGGGTCAGGGTGAAGTCGCTCAGCGGAAATTCCCACGTCGATCTTCTTGATCATCATGAGACCTTCCACGAGGTGGATGGCGACGGCATGTTTCGCGTCTCCGGCGTTCCTCCCGGAGAAATCGAGGTCATCGCGACCGCCCTGAATTTCGCCCCCTCGGACAAGCGTGTGCAATACATGGAAGACGGGGATTCGGCCCTGGGGATCAAGCTGGTGCTCGCGGAGGCCACCGGAAAAGGCGGCTCGGCAACGGCAGGGCGTGTGATCGATGAGGAGAACAACCAACCGATCGCCGGTGTCCAAATCTCGCTGATGGCCTCGTTAAACGAGCCCCCCATCGAGGTCACAACAGATGCGGAGGGAAAATTCTTCCATCCGGGACCGGATTTTGAACGACGACGTCTCACCGATATTTCCCACCCGCTCTACCATGGCCCGGAATATGTGAATTTTGACGGGAGCGGAGGATACATTGTGCCTCTGAAGCGAAAGCCTCCGCCCGTTTCCTACATCGGCAAGCTGATCGACAGCGAGACGGGTGAGCCGGTCCTGAATGCCCGGTACAAGACAGGAAGCGGGTGGGATTCCGAATCGTACGAGAGGCAATCCTCCCCGAACAAAATCGGGGACAACTGGAGGAGCGCCGATCATGGCATGATCCTGATCGATGAACTCATGTATGCCGAAGACATCTATTTTCGGATCGAAGCCGATGGCTATCAATGGGTGAGCCGAAGACCGGACACTGGATGGCAGGGCACTCCGGAGATCCTGGAAGAGGAGATCAAGCTCTCCCGATTGGGGCGGCTGACGGGCCGCTTGATCGACAGCGAAACGGGGAGGCCACTGGTTGGCGTCCCCGTCCGATTCGACCAATTCGCCGTGACGGACGATTTCGAGGAGCCGCTCGCCACGCGCTCCGGGGCGGACGGGCGATTCGTGTTCGATGACATCGCTTCCACCGTGAGGCTTTCATGGGCAAGCGATGCTCAAGGTCCCGGTCCCTTCCTCATCGTGGATCCTCCTCCGCCTCACGCGATGCTCCGGCGGAATTGCTACCTGGAGAAGTCGTCAAAGGCAGGCGAGAGCAGCGAAGGCTCCGCGTCGGATTCTCCATTTGGCCCTTACAGCGGTCGGTCATGGCCAAATGCGGGCGAAAACCGCGACCTCGGGGATATTCCCGTTGGCAAGGGCCGCACCATCAAGGTCATCGCCACCGATCAGAGCGGGCCCCAGACGGGCGTCGGGTTGATGCTCTCGGACTATGAGGGCCATGTGGTCGGCCCAATCTTCACCGACAACAGCGGCGTGGCCACCTTCAGGGGCGTTGGATATTTCCCCTTCACCCGGATCGGACTGGCCGATGAACGCGACCAGTTCACCTTCAACGACAATCTGGAGGACGAGCAGGAAGTTCTTCTGCCAATCGGATCCGCATCCCTGACCATCATCACTCGCCGTGGGGAAAGGAATGTCGCGTCAGAGATCAGATTCCGGCGAACCAAGAAGCCGGAAGGGGAGGAAAGACAAATTGCCAGACGGGATTTTTACCCGCTGGATTTGGATTCTCCCGGCCTGTACCGTCTATCGCATGTCCCCTCCGGTGAATTCGTGGTGGAGGTAAGACCGACCGGAGAAAGAAAAACGCATCTGGAAAGACTCGTCCTGCGGCCCGGCGGGCGTCGTGTCGTGAGAGTGGAGTTTCAGACGGATTGATTCGTACAGAAAACCAAAAAAAACGAGCGGTCCATCATCCCACGGCCGAAATCGTGAACAAGCCGCAAGAATTCAAAACAGGATGAAGAGGGATGTTGGGGTTGCCAATCGGGGCGGTTTGGCGGTGCGGTGAGGCGTCATGCCGGGAGGAGAACGGGGCTTCAGGCCCCAGGCAAGGCAAGCCGGCGAGAACCACTGGCCCGTCTGGCCGTCCTGCCCATGGACAACCTCAACGCCCACCTTGCCCGCGTTGGTCGGCAGCGTCATCTCGCGGCGCTCGATCCGGCGCAGGGGCCGGTTCGTCAGGGGGGAAACGCCGAGGCGTCCTCCCCGGCCATCTTTTGCATCTCCTCGGCAAGTCGGCGGCGCTTGTACTCGCGCGCCTCCTCGTCGATGCGCTGCCCGAGACTCTTCAGGCGGGCACGGGCTTCTTGCACGGGAGGGGCTCCTTCAAACGCAAAGTCCGGGATTGCCTCGGCCGGGGCGCATGGTGTCACCAAGATGATCACCTTCCAAGCCGGAGCCTTGAGTGCCTCGTCCGAACTTCTCGATCTGTGTGCTGATTCTGGCTCTCGCCGCCACCGCGGGGGCCCAGGTGCCCGCCGTCATGTACCATGCCCATGCGGAGCTGGGCTATGTTCGGGAGAACTTCCGCGATCACATGGACTTCCTGGTCGCCAATGGCTACAACACCATCGACATGGATCGGTTTTATGAATGGTATGCGCATGGCGGCATCCTCCCCCTTCGGCCAATCGTCATCACCGTGGACGACAACTACCTGCAAGGGTACACGGAGATGTACCCGATCTTTGCCGAACGCGGGATGGTGGCCGTGAACTATACCCACACGCGCGGAATCGGCATCGGCGTTCCAAAGGCAAGCTGGGCGCAGGTGCGCGAGATGGACGCGTCGGGCGTCTTCCTTGTCGAGTCGCACTCGCAAACACACCCCACGCTCGACACCGTCTCGCCGGGCCAACTCCACAACGAGGTGCACGGCTCTCGCGACGACATCGCCGCGAATGTGAATGGCAAGGTCGCCCGGCACTTCTGTTATCCCTACGGGCGTTACAACCAGGCCGTCATCAACGAACTCGCCGCCGCCGGATACGTGACGGGGCTGACGGTCATCAAGGGACTCAACTATCGCGACACGCCGCGGTACGAGCTGCGCCGGTGGCATGGCGACCGCAAGAACCTCGCGGAGTTCATCGTCGAGATTCAGCACGACCAACTTCCTCCGCCTCCGCCGGGGGAGGGATGGATTCTCGACGACGCGGACCCGCACGCCTTCTGGCCGGGGAGCAGTTGGTGGTCTTCCGTCAGCGAGGCGGGCTATTTCGCCAGCGGCTATCGGGCGCGTCCCTCGGGCGACAACGCCGCGCCAAGCCTGCGCTGGGCGGCGTATCTGCCAGAGACGGGCACCGTGCGCGTTCATGCCCGCTGGACGCAGCATGCCAACCGCGCTTCCAACGCCACCTACACGATTCGCGCGACGGGGGGCGATGCCACCGTGACCGTGGACCAACGCGCCAACGGCTCGCAGTGGAACGAACTGGGCGTGTTTGATTTCGCGCCCGGCGAACCCGTTCAGGTGTGGCTTGGCGGCGAGAGCGACGGCTTCCTGGTTGCCGACGCCCTCTGGTTCGAGCCGGTCCCCGTCAACCCTCTGACCGACGCCCTCTCAATCTACTGAGGCTCGTCCTGGTGCCGCAGCAGGGGTACAATATACGCCGAGGTGATCCGATAGAACCGCAACGGCACCAGAAGCGCCGTATTCTGAACATTCGGGAATGCCATCCGGTCCAATTGCGAGACCGTGAACAGGGCATCCCAATTCGAACGGGCCAGATGGGCAATCCCCCGATAGGGGTTCCCGTACATCCTGCAAACCCGGCGGAACTTGCCCAGCCGGGCGGCTTGGCCCTTGGTCCCCTTGGGCTGCAGCATGCTGGTGTGGGCGATGTCGCGCAGCACCTCTGCCGCCATCAGGCGCGCCCTCTTGTCCCGCAGCAGCCAGCGCTTCACCTCCACGGGAACAGGAGGATCAAAGAGTGCCGCGGCGGCGATCAGGTGGGGACGTACAATCAGCGGGGACGTCAGGCGCTCGGACTGCTCGATGAGGGTGACCCAATCCAGCTCCTTCTCCCAGCGCTTGAGGAGGAGCGCCAGGTCGAGGTATAGGGTCATTTTCAGCCCCTCAAGGCCCACGAAAGGCGAAACGTAATGGGAGGCGCAGTGGGCGCACGCGTAGAGTATGGTGGCCTCAATTGAAAAGGCCTCGACCTTGCGGGGGCCCAGATCGACCACGCGCCTCCGCCGAAAGAACACTTCTCGCGAGACACGGCGGGGGCACCAATCGCCCTCGCAACCCGCGTGCAACTCGATCAGG
>CAYTRP010000007.1:3124-4439 GCA_964440195.1 uncultured Candidatus Sumerlaeota bacterium | reverse complement strand
CAGGACATTTTCCAGTCTCCAGACCGAATGACGCTCGGGGTTGCGCTCCTGCTCGGGGGTCGCTCCGGCCTCCTTGAGCACTTCCTCCGCGGCAACGCGATCCTCGGGGGCGACGAGCAGGTCGATGTCCCCGCTCGGGCGCAGGGCAAAGTCGCCATAGGCTTCGTGCGCAAAGACCGGGCCTTTGAGGGGCAGAACACAAACGCCGACGCGCTCGAAATGATCGACCAACGAGACCATGGTGCGCGTCAGGTTCAGGCTGTGCATGCCCAACATCAGCGCCCGGTACTTGACCACTCCCCGGAACTGCTCGGAGAGCGCGATCTCGGGATGATTCTTCAGCACATGATTGAGAATGGGCATCAATCCGTGCCCCTCCGCCAGTCGCAGCAAGACATTCCCATCCAACCCCCGCGTTTCCGTGGGGATTGGTCCTCCTTCCTGCGCGTGACCACGATAGAAGTCTCTCGCGATCTCAATCAGGAACCCCATCTCGGGAGTGGGGCGTGGCATCCGCAGCATGACCGATAGAACCTTCCTCTCCCCCTTAGACCGTACTGCTGACCAAACTACTGGCGAATCGAGTGCATTGAGTCTCATAAGGCGGGTCCCTTGGCAAGGCCTGTCTTTCGACCCAGCAGCCAATTCAGACCGTCAATCGCTCCCATCAGGGAACTTGGGCGACACCGTAGGAGCGGGATTGCCTCAAAAAGAGCGTCGCGTACCGGGATTGCGCAGCCATCAATTCGTCGTGAGTACCCTGCTCCACGAGCCTTCCCTCCTCGATGACATAAATCCGGTCGGCCATCCGCACCGTTGACATCCGGTGGCTGATCAGTACCGCCGAACGCCCGTCCAGCAGCCGCCGCACCCGGTCGAAAAATTCCGCCTCCGCCCGCGCATCCAGGCTCGCCGTCGGCTCGTCCAGAATCAGGACCCGTGCTCCCGTGCGGAAGAACGCCCGCGCCAGCGCGATCTTCTGCCATTCGCCCCCCGACAATTGCCGCCCGCGCTCCATCAGCTCGCCCAGAGGCGTGTTCAGGCCATCGGCAAGCGAATCCACCAACGGCCCCGCTCCGGCCGCCTCGATCGCAGCCCGGATCGCCTCATCGGTCGGTTCGCGCCGCACGTCACCGAACCAGACGTTGTCGCGAACCGTCGTCAGGTAGGGCACAAAATCCTGAAAGACGACGCCAAACAACCCCCGCACACCGGCCAGCGAATACCGCCGCAAGTCTTCTCCCTCCAACGTCAGGCGCCCCTCGGCCGGATCGTATAGCCGACACAGAAGCTTCGTCAGAGTCGTCTTGCCCGC
>CAYTRP010000007.1:0-3114 GCA_964440195.1 uncultured Candidatus Sumerlaeota bacterium | reverse complement strand
ACCCACCAGCGCGATGACCTCGCCCGGGCCAATTCGCAGCGAAACACCCGAAAGAGTCGGCCGGGCGCTGCGCGGATACCGAAAGGTGACCCCCTCCAAGGCGATTCCCGACCGGAGCTTCTCCGGGACGGGCAGAGGCTCGACAGGTTCGCCAACCGCCGGCGGCGTCTCGAGAAACTCCTGCAAATGCCCCAAAAACAGCAGATTCTCGTGGGTCCGGCCCACCGCCTGCTGCATCCCCATCAGCGTGGTCTGGCTCACCTTGAGCGCCGCAATGATCGCCGTGAAAGCCCCGAGGGTCAGGACCCCGCTGATCGCGTCCTGGCACAGCAGCAGGATCAACCAACCCACCACCCCAATGGAGACGACCTGGGCCAGGGAATCCCAGAGCGCCCTTCCCTTGGCCAGCCGGTGCCGCTCCCCGAACAACTCCTCCCGCATCGCCCGGTATCGCTGCGAGGCGATCTCGCCAATCCCGAACAGCCGCACTTCCTTGGCAAAGAACGCCATGGTCAGCATCAGGTGATAGTACCGCGACCGGCGCTCGCGGGCCGACTGGGCGCGGTACAGGTCCTTGTGCTTGCGCGACCAGAGCAATTGGACCCCAAGCGCCGGCAGCCCCGCCAACAGCATGATCGGGATCGTCCACCACCGAAACGCCGCCAACACGATCAGCACACCGACCAACGTCAGGGCCAACCGCACCATCCCCGTCACATCGAGCAGGATCTGCAGCGGCCGCGACCCCACCTCCGACTGCGCCCGGTGCAGCGTGTCCTGATGCGACGAATCCTCGTAGAACGCCAGATCCATCCGGTTGGAATGCCCATGCACCAAAGCGACGGCATTCTGCGAGATTCGATGCCCAATGGACTGGGTCATCACCCCGGACGCATTTCGCAAGACGACATCCAGCGCCGCAAGTCCCACAATTCCAGCAATCCATGGAGTGAGGGCGCCGAGATTCGCCTCGCCCGCCATGGCTGCCTGAAGGGCGTTGATGAGCTGGGCCAGAAGCGGAAAGTAAAGGGGGGGAAGAAGGCCGGAGAGGAGGAGGGTTCCCACCGCCAGGATGAGCAGCCGGGAGGGCACCAATCCCATGCAGCGGCGCAGCAATGATAGGATACCGCCACTGCGCAGGGGTTCATTAATCGTTGAAGTCACTCGACTTGGGTGATGATTTGGGTCAGTTTGGTCCTAACTCAAACTCGGCGAGAGACCTCGCCAAAAGGGCACTCAACACCAACACCCCGCATGGAACCATGCGGGGTCTGTCACAGAAGCACGCTGGGATTGCTTAGCTGAACTGTTCGGGTTCTGGCTCGTTGTCGCCAGTGTTCCCAAGTTGACCCCGAGGGACATCACTGTACGGGTCCGACTGGTTGGTCAGAGTCAGGCCCTCAACGGAGCCAAGGCATTGCACGACTGGAGCATTGTAGTTCTTTTTCATGTGCTGTTTCCTTTCAGGTCTCGGTCTCCCCATGAATTGGGAGCGAGTTATACGGTCAACCTTCATCCACACGCCCTTTATGCATCCGATAACTCCCTGTCGCCTGTCAAGAGCGAAAAAATAGATTTTAGGTAAGCGGCAGGTACATGGTGCCCCCCTGCTGTGGGGGCGCGGGGTTGCGCGGAGGTGGCTGCGTTGCTGGGGCAGGACGCAGGGGCCCGCGCTGCGGCGCTCGCCTCAAGCTCGTCCAGTACGCCCACCAGCACGGCGTCAAGCCCGCCGCCCGCGAGTTCGGCTGCCAGCCGCGCATCGCGCGCAAATGGCTCCACCGCTGGCGCCAGGACAACTTCTCCAAGTGCTCCCTCATGGATCGCTCCCGCGCCCCCAGGACCTGTCCCCACAAGACCCCTCCGGAGGTCGAACGACAGGTCCTG
This sequence comes from uncultured Candidatus Sumerlaeota bacterium, assembly GCA_964440195.1. Taxonomy (GTDB): domain Bacteria; phylum Sumerlaeota; class Sumerlaeia; order SLMS01; family JAHLLQ01; genus CAYTRP01. The sequence goes on along the minus strand of CAYTRP010000007.1, from coordinate 1,230 downwards.
CGCGAACGCGACAAGGCCCCCTGCCTCGGCGCAAGGCGCCTCAAGGACTTCTGCCAACTCACGCCCAGCGAGGGTGCCATCGCCCGCATCCTGCGCCAGAGCGGACGCGCCAGGTCCCGCAAGAAAAAGTACCAGAAGAAGCGCGACATGCGCGAGGTGAAGGCAAGGCTCAAGGCCTTCGAGCAAGTGCAGATCGACACCAAGTACCTCGACGACATCCCCTTCTACGTCGAGCAAATGGCCCGCAACGGCACGCTGCCGCGCTTCCAGTACACCGCCCGCGACGTCAGGACCGGCGCCGTCTTCACCGGCTTCGCCAGCGACCTGTCCGAGACATACGCCTGCGTCTTCGGCGCCGCCGTCCTGGCCCACCTCGCGCGCACCGGCCATCTCCTGGAAAACGCCATCGTCCAGACCGACAACGGCTCCGAATACTCCGGCAACGAGCGAAAGGCCAGGCACGACAGGGGCTTCACCCACGTCGTGCGCGACCTCTTCAAGCTCACCCACCGCTTCATCCCACCCGGGAAAAAGAACCACCAGGCCGACGTCGAAACACTCCACGAACGCATCGAGGCCGAGTTCCTCGACCTCGAACGCTTCGCCTCCCGAAAGCAGTTCTTCGAGAAAGCCTCCATGTGGCAACTGTGGTGGAACACCACCCGCAAGAACGGCTACAAGCACCACCGCGCCCCCGACCACATCCTCCTCGAAACAAAACCACAACGCGACCCCGCCGTCTGGCTCCTCCCCGCCCTCGACCTCGACGACCTCCTCGCAAAAAGAATCGCCCACGCCCTCAACAACCCCAAAGGGGGGTACTATGTTCCTGCTTTACCCGAAAAAAATGACGTTTCGGTCCATTTTGTCGCTCCCGAGGGGGCGTTTCGCCTCACTCGACGGCAAGATCTGCGGAGGCTTCGTCGAACGGTGGCGCGTCGCTTCCCTGAAAATGGTACAAGCGTCCGTGCGGAAAGGTCAGCAACTCAGGCCGACCCAATTCCCCTGCCATGTAGTCAGCATACTTTTGGAAATCCTCATGTCGATGGGTTGCCAACAAGATCAAGGGGAAGCCTTTCTGTTTTGCTTCAAAGACAAAAGCCTGCAGCGCCTCGGATGGTGCGAACCGGCCATTCGACGCAATAAGGCCAAAGTGGAACTCGTGATTGTTTCCAGTGAGCTTCGAATTGTCTGCGGTCGTGACGTCGGGGCTCCAAGCCGTTCTGCCCT
>CAYTRP010000006.1:20773-21898 GCA_964440195.1 uncultured Candidatus Sumerlaeota bacterium | reverse complement strand
ACCAGACGATGTGTTTCTTGCCGCCAAAGACCTGCTTCACGGCGGCTTCGACGACGTGGGCCGTGGCCGTTGAAATGTCCGGCCCGATGCCGTCGCCGATGATGCGCGGGATGATGGGTCGATCCGGCACGGCGAGGCTACCGTCGGCGTTTTTGAGGATGGTATCGCCCTGGGTGGGGGGCAGGACCTTGTTATAGCGCGCCATGGGTTGTCGGGTCTTTCCGGTTTGGAGTGGTCTTTCCGGCGCGATGCACCGGGATGTTGACCCAAGGGGGAGGGGCCGGGAGGGGGCAAACGGAAAGGGGGGGCTCGCGCATCCCGGGCTTGTTCCCCCCAGTGGGGTTGAATGGACCCAAAACGATTTGAAGCACGGAGTTCGCAGAGATCACGGAGATAAAAAGGAGGCGGAAAGAATCACCCGGCCCACGTTGACCGACCGATTCATCCATGCAATCGCCGCGTTCGTATCGAGCAGGACATCACTTTCACTCATCTGGCTCGATCCGCTCGAATGCCTCTTCGATGGCCTGGCGCATCTCCGCCGCGTCCGCATCCGGCAGGCAGCCAAAGGAAAGGGGGAATCGCTGCTTCATGATTTCCGTGGGGTCGTCGGAGCCTTCGGCAAGGATGAGATGAACCATCGTTCCTTGCGGCAACGTGGGGTCTTCCTGAGGCTTGAAAACCCCTTCTTCGTAAATGGCGCGGATTGTTTTCATGGCAACTTCCAACCTTCCGAAATCTTCATGGCAATGACTGCCCGAATCCGGTCATGACGGCAAGCCCTCAGCGGTCCTTCCTGGCGTTCGCTGAACGGAAAGGCCCCGGCAAGCCGAAGCTCGCCGGGGCCGGTCGGGGGTTGAGGTCACGGATGAAAGCGGCGGGTTATCCGCAGCAGCCTCCGGGCGCGCTGTCGGGCTTAGGAGCCGGGGTTGCTTCCTCATCGAAGCAGGGCTTTGCGACGTGGCACAGGGCGCAAGCACAGGTCTCGCTGCAATCGGCGGTGCATGTCGCACAGGTTTCGCAACAGATGCACGCGCACCCGTCGGAAGCTTCCGCCGCGACAACGGTCGTGGCGGCGGGCATGGCGAAGAAGCCGATCAGGCCGAGCGCGGCAAGGAACGCGGC